>NZ_JBHXTQ010000008.1:60427-140915 GCF_042677305.1 Kitasatospora sp. NPDC127121
CCGGGTGGGGGCCGACCGCCCCTGGGGGCCGCACCGGGACCCCCCGGAGGTCGCGGGCCTTTTGCCGCCACACGGGTGGGGCCCGGGGGGGGGCCCCGGGGTTTTTGCCCGGGGGCCGCCTCCGTACCGCGGCTCGAACGAGCGTCGAGCGGTGCTGCTCAGGCCTAGCTGAACGAGTCGCCGCAGGCGCAGGAGCCGGTGGCGTTCGGGTTGTCGATCGTGAAGCCCTGCTTCTCGATGGTGTCGACGAAGTCGACGGTGGCGCCGCCCAGGTACGGGGCGCTCATCCGGTCGGTGACGACCTTGACACCGTCGAAGTCCTTGAGCACGTCGCCGTCGAGCGAGCGCTCGTCGAAGAACAGCTGGTAACGCAGGCCGGAGCAGCCACCGGGCTGGACGGCGACGCGAAGTGCGAGGTCGTCGCGGCCCTCCTGCTCCAGCAGGCCCTTGACCTTGGCCGCGGCGGCATCGGTAAGGAGGATGCCACTCTCGACGGTGGTCTCGTCCTGGACGGTCATCTGCTTTCTCCCGGTCTTTGACGACGGTTTGCCCACAGTGCCAACCAACGGCCGTCCGGATTCATTTCCCGAACGGCGATTGTCTTCGTCGGCTTGCTGGTGGCGGAATTTCCGTGGGCCGGGTGTGCCACCCGTGTCCCCTACGCTCCCCATGCTCGCACAACCCGGGAGGGCGGGTCACCGCCCGAGCCGCGGAATCCGGGGAACCGGCCCCGAGCCGGGCCGGCGGACGCCAGGATGGTGGCCATGATCCTGCGCCAGGTCAGGGACACCGCCGCCGACGCGGAGGCCGTCCAGGAGCTCTCCCTCGCCGCGTTCGCCGATCCGGCCCTGCCCGGTCCGGCGGCCGTGCCGACCCCACTGCAGCTGGCCCGGACGAGACATCTGGCGCGCACCGATCCGGCGGGCTGCTGGCTGGCGGAGAGCGGCGGGGAGCCGGTCGGCGCGGTGCTGTCGATGCGCCGGGAGGGCCTGTGGGCGCCATCCCTGTTCGCGGTCCGGCCGCAGGCGCAGGGCAAGGGCGTCGGGCGGCTGCTGCTGGAACGGGCGGCGGCGCACTCGCGGGGCTGCCTGCGCGGGATGGTCTGCGCGTCGGCGTCCCCGGCGGCGGTCCGCCGCTACCGGCTGGCCGGGTTCACCCTGCACCCGGCGATGCGGCTGACCGGGCGGGTGGACCGGGCCGGGCTGCTCGACCCGGGGGACATCCCGGTGCACCGGGGCGGCGCCGTCCACCGGCACCTGCTGGACTCGGTGGACCGGCGGCTGCGCGGGTCCGCGCACGGCCCGGACCACGAGCTGATGCTGGGCCACTTCGAGGAACTGCTGATCGCCGACGCGCTGGCCGGCAGCGGCTACTGCTACCGGGACGGCGGCGAGGTGAAGCTGCTGGCGGCCACCACCAAGCGGATCGCCGCCCGGCTGCTGCGCGAGGCGCTGGCCCGGGTGCCGGACGGGGTCGAGGCGCGGGTGGAGTTCCTGACCGCCGAGCAGGAGTGGGCGCTGGACGTCGGCCTGGAGGTGGGGCTGACCCCGCAGAGCCGGGGCTTCGTCGGGCTGCGCGGGATGCGGCCGCCGGCGCCGTACCTGCCGAGCGGCGCCTTCCTGTGAACGACGGGACGACGGGACGATCGGACGACGAGACGACGGGACGACGTGGGCCCCCGCCGGCTGCCTGCTCCGACGGGGGCCACGGGTCACCGGGGGCCGATCAGGCCATGGTGTCCAGGATCTCCCGGACCATGTCCATCGTCGTGCCCGGGTGCAGGAAGGCGAAGCGGGCGACCGTCTCGCCGTCCCAGCCGGTGGGGGTGACGAAGCCGATCTGGTCCGCGAGCAGCTGCTGCGACCAGCGGTAGTAGTCCTCGTTGGTCCAGCCCTTGCGCTTGAAGCAGACGGCCGAGAGCTGCGGGTCGAACAGCAGCTCCAGGTGGTCGGTGTCGCGGATGAGCTGGGCGGTGTCCCGGGCGAGCGTGAGGCCGGCCTCGATGGCGTCGGTGTAGGCCTGGGTGCCGTGGACGGCGAGGGAGAACCACAGCGGCAGGCCGCGGGCGCGCCGGGTGAGGTGGTAGGCGTAGTCGGTGGGGTTCCACTCGTCGCCCTCGGTGTGCAGGACGTCGAGGTAGGAGGCGTCCTGGGTGTGCACGGCCCGGGCGAGCTGCGGGTTGCGGTAGATCAGCGCGGCGCAGTCGAAGGGGGCGAACAGCCACTTGTGCGGGTCGACGACGAAGGAGTCGGCGTGCTCGATGCCGTTGTAGCGCTCGCGCACCGAGGGGGCGAACAGGCCCGCGCCGCCGTAGGCGCCGTCGACGTGGAACCACAGGTCCCGCTCGCGGGCGACCTCGGCCAGGCCCTTGAGGTCGTCGACGATGCCCTCGTTGGTCGTCCCGGCCGTGCCCACGACCGCGATGACGGTCTCCGGGTTCGGGTCGGCGGCCAGCGCGGCGCGCAGCGCCTCGCCGGTGAACCGGCGGTTCACGGTGGGGACCTTGAAGGCCTCGACGCCGATGATGTTGAAGGTGTTCTTGACCGAGGAGTGGACCTGGTCGGCGACGGCGATCCGCAGCCGCGCCTCCGGCCCGACGCCCAGCTTGCGGCGGGCGGTGTCGCGGGCGACGACGAGGGCGGAGAGGTTGCCCGCGGAGCCGCCGGAGACGAAGGTGCCGCCGGCCGAGGCGGGCAGGCCGGCACGGTCGGCGATCAGGCGCAGCACCTGGTTCTCGGCGGCGATCGCGCCGGCCGCCTCCAGCCAGGAGATGCCTTGCAGGGACGCGCAGGAGACCACCATGTCGAAGAGCAGCGCGGCCTTGGTCGGGGCGCACGGGATGAACGACAGGTAGCGCGGGCTGTCGGCGGAGATCACCGCGCGGGACAGCTCGTGGTCGTAGAGCTTGAGCACGTCGGCGGGGGCGTTGCCGTCCGCGTTCAGCAGACCGGCCAGCTGGGCGCGCAGGTGCTCGCCGTCACCGGGGTGGTCGAGCGGGACGGGGTCGTACTGCAGCCGGTCCCGCATGTAGTCGAAAACCAGGTCGACCAGTTCGTTGTCGGGCCGGTGCATGCGGTCGGGGGCTGCGGACACGGCTGTCCCTCTCGGCTGTGGGGTGTCGGGGGATGCCCGGTCGGCGGGGCGGTTCACCGCGTGGACCGGACGTGATCAGCGTAGGCAGCGGGAGGGGTTCGCCGCGCGTCGGAACCCGGCTGGTCAGGCAGCTTTCGGGCGTCTTCGGGCCGGTCCGCGCAGGATTCCTGCGCACCGGCCGGAGGGGGCCGGACGGGGCGCGCCTTTAACCGATGAGCTGGGAGAGGACGACCGAGGAGCGGCTGCGCTGGACGCCGGGCTCGCGGCGGATGCGCTCGATGACGGCCTCCAGGTGGCGCATGTCGGCGGCGCGCAGGTGGACCAGGGCGTCCGGGTCGCCGGTGACCGTCCAGGCGGCGATCACCTCGGGGAACTGGCGCAGGCTGGCGAGGATCTCCTCGGGGGCGGTCCGCTCGCGGCAGTAGACCTCGACGAAGGCCTCGGTCTGCCAGCCGAGCACCGAAGGGTCGAGCACCACGGTGAAGCCCCGCACCACGCCGCGCGCCCGCAGCCGGTCGATCCGGCGGCGCACGGCGGTGGCGGAGAGGTTGACCTGGAGGCCGATCTCGGCGTACGAGGCGCGGCCGTCGCGGCCGAGCCGGGCGAGCAGCAGCCGGTCGGTCTCGTCCAGGTCGGCCCCGACCACCTCGTGCGCTCGGCTGCTGGTCATCGGTGCGGGGCTCCACGGGTCGTACGGGTCGGTTGCGGCCTCGGGCGGCGGCCCTCGGACGGAGGGCGGTAGGGGCGGCTGCCGAAACGGTTCGCCAACCATTCTGGCGGATGTCAGGAGCAAGTTCACCGCTCGCAGATGACGGCCGGTGGTCCGCCGCCGGTCGGCAGCCGGTCCGCCGTCAGTCGGCCAGCAGGACGATCTTGCCCCGGGTGCGGCCCTCGGCGCTGAGCGCCTGGGCGGAGGCCGCCTGGGCGAGCGGGAAGGTGGAGGCGACGGTGACGGTCAGCCGGCCGTCGTCGGCCAGCGCAGCCAGTTCGGCGAGGTCCGCGGCGTCCGGGCGGACCCAGACGTAGTGGCCGCCGAGGGCCTTCACCCCGAAGTCGGTGATCGAGGCGATCCGGCTCTGGTCCGCCACCAGGCTCGCCGAGAGCGGGACGGCGCCGTGGCCGACCAGGTCGAGGGCCGCGTCGACCCCGCCCGGGGCGAGCGCCCGGACCCGGTCGGCCAGGCCCTCGCCGTAGAGCACCGGCTCGGCGCCGAGGCCGCGCAGGTAGTCGTGGTTGCGCTCGCCCGCGGTGCCGATCACCCGGGCGCCGAGGGCCCGGGCGATCTGCACGGCCAGGTGCCCGACCCCGCCGGCCGCGGCGTGCACCAGCAGGGTCTCCCCCGCCCGCAGCCGCAGCGCCTTGAGGCTCTGCAGTGCGGTGAGCCCGGCCAGCGGCAGGCCGCCGGCCTGGGCCCAGTCCAGTGCGGCCGGCTTGCGGGCGAGGGTGCGGACCGGGGCGGAGACGAGTTCGGCGTAGGTGCCGTGTTCGACGGTGTCCTTGCGGACGTAGCCGTAGACCTCGTCGCCGGGCGCGAACTCGGTGACGCCGCCGCCGACGGCGCGGACCACGCCGGCCAGGTCCCAGCCCATGACGAGCGGGAAGTGCGCGTCCAGCAGGCCGTCCAGGGCGCCGTCCCGGATCTTCCAGTCCACCGGGTTCACCCCGGCCGCCCGCATCTGCACCAGGACCGAGTCCGGGCCGACCTTGGGGTCGGGCAGGTCGGTGTACTCGACGACTTCGGGGCCGCCGTAGCGGTTGATCGCGATTGCCTTCATGGCCTCAGCCATACCCGGGCCCGGCCGGATATCGATTCGGCCACGCGAGGACCACCCCAAAACGGTCATCCGGCTCCGCCGGGGGTCCGATTCGGCGAGCGGTTCTCGTCACATCGACAGGATGGCCATCGTCACTCTGACGCTAACCGGTTATCATAGATAGCGTCAGATAGACGAAAAGGCTTCAGGCTTGATCGGCCGCACAGAAGGGCACCCGCCCGTGACCACCACCATCACCGAGACCCACGGCGTCGACCCCACTCCGACGCCGCTCGCTCTGCTGCTGCTCGGCCGCGAGGCCGACCCGAACAGCGAGCGCGGCGTCGAGTGCCCCGGCGACCTCCCCCCGGCCTCCGACCCGAACCTCGTCGAGCGCGCCCGCGCCGCCAAGGCCGCGCTCGGTGACCGGGTCTTCATCCTCGGACACCACTACCAGCGCGACGAGGTGATCGAGTTCGCCGACGTCACCGGCGACTCCTTCAAGCTCGCGCGCGACGCCGCGGCCCGCCCGGAAGCCGAGTACATCGTCTTCTGCGGCGTGCACTTCATGGCCGAGTCCGCCGACATCCTGACCGGCGACGCCCAGCAGGTCGTCCTCCCGGATCTCGCGGCCGGCTGCTCGATGGCCGACATGGCCACCGCCGAGCAGGTCGCCGAGTGCTGGGACGTGCTGACCGACGCCGGCATAGCCGACGTCACCGTCCCGGTCTCGTACATGAACTCCTCCGCCGACATCAAGGCCTTCACCGGCAGGCACGGCGGCACCATCTGCACCTCCTCCAACGCCGAGCGCGCCCTGGAGTGGGCCTTCGAGCAGGGCCAGAAGGTGCTGTTCCTGCCCGACCAGCACCTCGGCCGCAACACCGCGGTGCGCGATCTGGGCCTCTCGCTGGACGACTGCGTCCTGTACAACCCGCACAAGCCGAACGGCGGCCTGACCGCCGAGCAGCTGCGGGACGCCAAGATGATCCTGTGGCGCGGCCACTGCTCGGTGCACGGCCGGTTCAGCGTGGACTCGGTGAACGACGTGCGCGCGCGGATCCCCGGCGTCACCGTGCTGGTGCACCCCGAGTGCAAGCACGAGGTCGTCTCGGCCGCCGACATGGTGGGCTCGACCGAGTACATCATCAAGGCGCTGGACGCCGCCGAGCCCGGCTCCAAGTGGGCCATCGGCACCGAGCTGAACCTGGTCCGCCGCCTGGCCAAGGCCCACCCGGACAAGGAGATCGTCTTCCTGGACCGGACGGTCTGCTTCTGCTCCACCATGAACCGGATCGACCTGCCGCACCTCGTCTGGGCGCTGGAGTCGCTGGTCGAGGGCCGGGTGCCGAACGTGATCACCGTCGACCCGGAGACCGAGAAGTACGCCAAGGCGGCGCTGGACCGGATGCTGGCCCTGCCGTAGCCGGCCCGGCCCGGCCGCCGGAACACGACGACACGACGAAGGGCGGGTCCCCTCCCACCGGAGGGGACCCGCCCTTTCGTCTGGCACCGGCCGCGGCGGCTACTCGGGGTAGCCCGGGATCACACCCTCGCCGTCGGCCATCAACAGCTCGCGGACCTCGTCGATCGTCGCCTCGGCGCTCGGCAGGATCAGCTCGGACGGCGCCAGTGAATCCAGCGGCACCGGGGTGCCGAACTGCTTCACCGCGTCCAGCAGCTTGCCGTAGGCGCGACGGAAGTGCTCCTCGTCCCCCGACTCCACTGCGGTGACGAGCTCGGAGTCGAGCTCGTTGAGCAGGTTCAGGTGGTCATCGCCCACCTCGTACTGCCCCTCACCCATGACCCTCATGATCATGCCGTGCGTCTCCCTGGTTCGTGGGATGGAGCTCAGATCACTTGTTGTAGTTGATGCGCGGGGTGTCCTGCTGGGGGTGGGCCTGCGGCTGCTGCGGCTTGCCCTGCTCGATCGCGGCCGGACCGGAGGACGGGCCCCCCAGCTCGGCCTTCATCCGGGCCAGCTCCAGCTCGACGTCGGTGCCGCCGGCCACTCGCTCCAGCTCGGCCTCGATGTCGTCCTTGCGGCCGAGACCGCTCGCGTCATCGAGCGCACCGGACGCCAGCAGCTCGTCGATCGCACCGGCCCGGGCCTGCATCTGGGCCGTCTTGTCCTCGGCCCGCTGAATGGCCAGGCCGACGTCGCCCATCTCCTCCGAGATCCCGGAGAAGGACTCGGCGATGCGGGTCTGCGCCTGAGCAGCGGTGTACGTGGCCTTGATGGTCTCCTTCTTGGTGCGGAAGGCGTCCACCTTGGCCTGCAGCCGCTGGGAGGCGAGCGTGAGCTTCTCCTCCTCGCCCTGGAGGGCCTGGTACTGCGTCTCCAGGTCGGTGATCTGGGACTGCATGTTGGCCCGGCGGGTCAGCGCCTCGCGCGCGAGGTCCTCACGGCCCAGGGACAGCGCCTTGCGGCCCTGGTCCTCGTACTTCGCCGACTGCTGCTGGAGCTGGGTCAGCTGGAGTTCCAGGCGCTTGCGCGAGGTCGCGACGTCCGCGACGCCACGCCGTACCTTCTGCAGCAGTTCGAGCTGCTTCTGGTAGGAGTAGTCGAGCGTCTCTCGGGGATCCTCCGCCCGATCCAAGGCCTTGTTCGCCTTGGAGCGGAAGATCAACCCCATACGCTTCATGATTCCGTCGCTCATGGGCCTCGGGTGCCCCCTTCTCCGGCCTGCGGTCTCTATCTCGATACCAGACACGACGAGTGTATGTGCAGCGAGCCCGTCGCCGCAGTGCACCTGCCTGCTACAAGACTGCTACAGCGACCAGCGGAGTTCCTCCTCCCCCGGGTGGATCCGCCTCTCATCCCCTCCATAGTCCATCCGATTGATCCCCTACGGGAAGGGGCCGGGAAACCCCGGCGGGCGGCCGACCTCGCGGATCGATACGCGTTTGGGTCCGAGGGGACCCCGAGAAGCCGCCCGGCACCCCGTACGCTGGTGGTGTGTTCCGACGCCGTTCAGATGATGCAGCCGCCTCCGCCACCGTGCTGGAGAAGCCGGACGAGACCCGCCACCCCCAGGCCAAGAAGGGCCGGCCAACGCCCAAGCGCAGTGAGGCCGAGGCCAACCGGCGTACCCGGGTGACGGTGCCCAAGGACCGCAAGGAGGCCGCCCGCCAGGCCCGCGAGCGGATGCGCTCCGAGCGCGAGAAGCAGCGCACCGCGCTGATGGAGGGCGACGAGCGCCACCTGCCGGCCCGCGACAAGGGCCCGGTGCGCAAGTTCGCCCGCGACTACGTGGACGCCCGCTGGTCGCTCGCCGAGTTCTTCCTGCCCGCCGCCGTGGTCATCCTGGTGCTGAGCATCATCAAGGTGCCCGCCATCCAGCTGCTGTCCACGCTGCTGTTCCTGCTGTTCTTCGTGCTGGTGATCCTGGACTTCGTCCGCCTCGGCTTCGGTCTGCGCAAGCAGTTCGCCGAGCGCTTCGCCGGCCAGAACACCCGCGGCGCGGTCGCCTACGGCCTGATGCGCATCCTGCAGATGCGCCGGCTGCGACTGCCCAAGCCGCAGGTGCGGCGCGGGGAGAAGCCCTGACCGCCGAACCGGTGGACTCCGGCTGGGCCCCGCCTTCCTGGGAGGGGCCCGGCCTGTACGCGTTGCCGGGGCAGGGGGACGGCGGCCACGACCGGATCGGCCAGGAGCGCCGGCTGCCCTCGCGCAGCGGCTCCTTCGCCGGCGGTACCGGCGCCTGGCTGGACCGGCTCGGCGGACTGCGCAACTTCGTCCGCCAGGAGCTGGTCTCCCGGCAGCTCGCCGAGCAACTGGCCGGCCGCACCGCGCAGCGCGTCCTCGACATCGGCTGCGGCCAGGGCACCCAGGCGCTGCGCCTGGCCCGGGCCGGCCACTACGTCACCGGCATCGACTCCGACCCGGTCGCGCTCGGCGTCGCCCAGGGGGCGCTCGCCGAGGAACCGCCGGAGGTCGCCGGCCGACTGCAACTGCTCAGCGGCGACGCCCACCAGTGCGGGCGCTGGTTCGGCCCGCGCAGCTTCGACGTGGTGCTCTGCCACGGCGTCCTGATGTACCTGCCCGCCCCCGACCCGATGATCGCCTCGCTGGCCCGACTACTGGCCCCGGGCGGGCTGCTCTCGCTGCTGGTCCGCAACCGCGACGCGCTCGCCCTGCGGCCCGCCGCCGCCGGGGACTGGCGGGCCGCCCTGCACGCCTTCGAGAGCGACCGGTACTACAACCGGCTCGGGCTGGCCGCCCGCGCCGACCGCCTCGCCGACCTCACCGTCACCCTCTCCGAGGTGTCGGTGCCGCTGAAGCACTGGTACGGCGTACGGGTCTTCACCGACAACGCGCCCGACGACGCGGCCCCGCCGGTGGACGGGCGGCAGCTGGCCCAGCTGCTGGAGGCCGAGGACCGGGCCGGCCGCACCGACCCGTACCGGCAGGTCGCCGCGCTGCTGCACGTGGTCGGGGCCAAGTAGCGGCCCCGCGACGGCGGTTACGCCTCGTGCAGGCTCATCGAGTAGATCACCCGGTCGTCGTCCAGCAGGACCGCCGTGTCGATGCCGTCCTCGGCGAGCTGCTTCCAGGACTCCCCGATCCAGGTCTCGGCGTCCCCCTGGCCCGCGAACTCCTCCTGCGCGCCCTCCGGCACCACCGCGGTGCCGTCCGACTTCTCGTACCGCCACGTCCAGACCATGCCCGGCTCCTCCCACCGACGACGCTGCCTGCGTGCTGCGCACCTTAGCCTGCCCGGCCCGATCTTCCGTATGCCTGGCCGGACGCTCCGGATGCCCGGTCGGGCAGGATGGGCGGCATGGCGATCCACCACCCGCTCCCCCGCACGCTGCTGCTCGGCGGCGCCCGCTCCGGCAAGTCCACCCGGGCCGAGCAGCTGCTCGCCGACCACCCGGACGTCCTGTACGTGGCCACCGGCGGCACCCGGGACGGCGACGCCGAGTGGGCCCAGCGGGTCGCGCTGCACCGCGAGCGGCGGCCGGCGAGCTGGCGCACCGCCGAGACCTGCGACCTGGAGGCCGTGCTGGCCGACCGGACCGACCCGGCGCCGGTGCTGGTCGACTGCCTGGCACTGTGGCTGACCACCGTGATGGACGAGTGCGGCGCCTGGGACGACGCGGTCTGGGCGGCGGGTGGGGAGGCCGCCGTCCAGCGGCGCTGCGAGGCCCTGGCGCGGGCCTGGGCGGCCACCGGGCGCACGGCCGTCGCGGTCAGCAACGAGGTCGGGATGGGCGTCGTCCCGGCGACCGCCGCAGGCCGGCGCTTCCGCGACACCCTGGGCCGGCTGAACATGGCCGTGGCGGACGCCTCCGAGCGTGTGCTGCTGGTCGTGGCCGGGCAGGTTCTGACCGTCAAGCCAGCCGCCGCCTGAACATCTGCGGCGTGTAGCCTTCCGGACGATGGACACGACCGTGGATCTCGATACGTTCTCCTCGCTCGTCGAGCGCCCCGACGAGAGCGCCCGACGGGCCGCCGAGGAACGCTGGCAGGAGGCCGGCCGGCCGCGCGGCGGGCTCGGCAAGCTGGAGGAGCTGGGCAGCTGGCTGTCGTCCGTACAGGGGCGATCCCCCGTGCGGCCGGTGTCGGCCCCCAAGGTGCTGCTGTTCGCCGCCGACCACGGCGTGGCCGCGCTCGGGGTGTCCCGGCTGCCCGCCAAGGGCGGCACCGCCGCGCGGGTGCGCGCCGTCCTGGACGGCACCGCGCCGGTCACCCGGCTGGCCCGGCGCTACGGCGCCGAGGTGCGGGTCGTCGACGTCGCGGTGGACGCCGACCCCGCCGACTTCCCGGACGACGTGGTCACCCACCGGATCCGGCGCGGCTCCGGCCGGATCGACGTCGAGGACGCGCTCACCCCCGCGGAGACCGCGCGGGCCTTCCGGGCCGGCATGGCCGTCGCTGACGAGGAGGCCGACGCCGGCACCGACCTGGTGCTGCTCGGCGACCTCGGCGTCGGCGCCACCACCGTCGCCGCCGTCCTGGTCGGCGCGCTGTGCGGAACGGACGCGGCCGCCGTCACCGGGCGCGGCTCGGGCGTCGACGACCGGGTCTGGATGGTCAAGTGCGCCACCATCCGCGACTCCCTGCGGCGGGCCCGGCCCGTCCTCGGCGACCAGCTGGCGCTGCTCGGCGCCACCGGCGGGGCCGACTTCGCGGCGATCACCGGCTTCCTGCTCCAGGCCGCGGTGCGACGGCTCCCGGTGGTGCTGGACGGCGTCGTCTCGGCGGCCTGCGCGCTGGTCGCGCAGCGGATCGCCTTCCGGGCGCCGGAGTGGTGGCGGGCCGGGCAGTCCAGCGGCGAGCCCGCCCAGGCCAAGGCCTACGACCGCCTCACCCTGACGCCGCTGCAGGACCAGGGGATCACCATGGGCGAGGGCCTCGGCGCGCTGCTGGCCCTGCCGCTGCTCCAGGCCGCGGGCGACGCGCTCGCGGACGAGGCCCCGCGGCCGTTCGTGCCGTCGGCACCGAAGGAGCAGCCGAAGCTGCCCTCGGCGGCGGACCTGCTGCGGCGGCTGTAGCAACCCGCGGCAACCTGTGGCACCAGGATCATGGCGCCCCGTCCGACACATCGGACGGGGCGCTTCCGTTCGGAGGGAAACACGTCGTGCAGGGCGCCAGTTGGGCCGAGGGGCTCCGGTTCGGGTTCGGGACGCTGTCCGTGCTGCGGGTGCGGGTGGAGCGGTGGGACCGGGCCGCGGCGGCGCGGGCGATGACGGCGGCCCCGGTGGTGGGACTGGTGCTCGGCGCAGCGGCCGCCGGGGCGGGGTCACTGGTGGCCTGGCGGGCCGGCGGGCTGCTCGGGGCGGTGGCGGCGGTGGGGGTGCTGGCCGCGCTCACCCGGGGGCTGCACCTGGACGGTCTGGCGGACGTGGCCGACGGCCTGGGCAGCGGGAAGCCGGCCGAGGACGCTCTGCGCATCATGAAGCAGTCCGACATCGGCCCGTTCGGCGTCCTGACCCTCCTTCTCGTGCTGCTGGCCCAGATCGCCGCGCTGGCCGGACAGTTCGCCGAGTCGACCACACGCGGCGCGCTCGCGGTGCTGGCGTCGGCGGTGACCGCGCGGTGCGCGCTCGCCTGGGGCTGCCTGCGGTCGGTGCCGGCCGCCCGGCCGGGCGGCCTGGGCGCGATGGTGGCGGGCACCGTGGCACCCGCCGGAGCGGTCGCGGGGACGGCCGCCGCGGCGCTCGCCCTGGCCGCCCTCGGACTGTTTGACGGATCGTCAACCCTTCGTCTCCCCACGGCCGTTGCGCTCGGCGTCGGCTGCGCCCAGCTGCTGCTCCGGCGCTGCGTACGGCGGTTCGGCGGAATCACCGGGGACGTGCTCGGCGCGATGGCGGAAACCGCCGCGACCACTTCGCTGTTCGCCCTGGCGTTGCTCGGCTGACACCGGGCGGCGCGTGATCCCACCATGCGGACTACCATGCGGGGAGCACCGCAGCCCTGCACCGTCGCAGGTCCTGCCCGCCCGGCCTGACCCGAGGAGCCGGGGCCTCTGGTGTGCGTGGCCGCGACCTGCGCGGGTGCGCGCGCCAGGGGGCCCGGACCCGGAGCGTGCCGGGCGGTCCGGCCTGCGACGGCGGGTTGCGCCGGTGCGGCAGCCTCGCCGCAACCGGCCGTGGACCGCGAAAGAACAGGACGCATTACGTGACTGCATTGTCTGTGAGCACCTCCTCCGCCGCCTCGCTGCGCGCGGACGCCCTGGTGGTCGGTGTCGCCAAGGGCCCCAAGGGCATCGTGCTGGCCCCCGGCTCCGAGGCCGTGAACGAGGCGTTCGAGGGCAAGCTGACCGAGGTCCTCAGCACCCTGGGCGCGACCGGCGCCGAGGGCGAGGCCGTCAAGGTGCCCTCCCCCGCCGGCCTGAAGGCCGCGCTCGTGCTCGCGGTCGGCCTCGGCGAGGCCGCCGAGGCCGGCTACCAGCTGGAGGCGCTGCGCCGCGCCGCTGGTGTCGCCGCCCGCACCCTGGCCGGCGCCAAGAAGGCCGCGCTGGCCCTGCCGGCCGAGTCCGCGGACGAGGTCGAGGCCGTCGCGCTGGGCGGCCTGCTCGGCTCGTACGCCTTCGGCACCTACAAGGCCGACGGCAGTGGCAAGGAGCCGGTCGGCGAGCTGGTCGTGCTGGCCCCCCGCAAGGGCAGCAAGGACGCCAAGGCGGCCGTGGAGCGCGCCGCCGCGGTCGGCGAGGAGATGAACCGGGCCCGTGACCTGGTCAACACCGCGCCGAACGACCTGAACCCGAAGAGCTTCGCCGCGATCGCCCAGGCGGCCGGCAAGGAGCACGGCCTCAAGGTCGAGGTGCTCGACGAGAAGGCGCTGCTCAAGGGCGGCTTCGGCGGCCTGCTGGGCGTCGGCAACGGCTCGGCCAACCCGCCGCGGCTGGTGAAGGTGGCCTACACCCACCCGAAGGCGAAGGCCACGCTGGCCTTCATCGGCAAGGGCATCACCTACGACTCGGGCGGCATCTCGCTGAAGCCGGCCGGCCACAACGAGACCATGAAGTGCGACATGGCCGGCGCCGCCGCCGTGTTCGCCGCCGTGGTGGCCGCCAAGCGCCTGGGCCTGGCCGTCAATGTGACCGGCTGGCTGGCGCTGGCCGAGAACATGCCGTCCGGCTCCGCCACCCGCCCCGGCGACGTGCTGCGCATGTACGGCGGCAAGACCGTCGAGGTGCTGAACACCGACGCCGAGGGCCGTCTGGTGCTGGCCGACGCGATCGTGCGCGCCGGCGAGGAGAACCCGGACGTCATCGTCGACGTGGCGACCCTGACCGGCGCCATGGTGCTGGCCCTGGGCAACCGCACCTTCGGCGTGATGTCCAACAACGACGAGCTGCGCGCGACCCTGCACACCGTCTCGGGCGAGGTCGGCGAGCAGTCCTGGCCGATGCCGCTGCCGGCCGAGCTGCGCAAGGGCATGACCGAGTCGACCATCGCCGACCTGGCGAACATGGGCGAGCGGATGGGCGGCGGCCTGGTGGCCGGCCTGTTCCTGAAGGAGTTCGTGGCCGAGGGCATCGACTGGGCGCACCTGGACATCGCCGGCCCGGCGTTCCACGAGAGCGCTCCGTTCGGCTACACCCCGAAGGGCGGCACCGCGAGCGCGGTGCGCACCCTGGTCCGGTTCGCCGAGCAGACCGCGGCGGGCGGCAAGGCCTGATCAGGCACCCGAGTCGACGGGGGTCCGGCGCGCGTGCGCCGGGCCCCCGTCGGCGTTCGCGCGCGGGTCAACCGTGGGTTCGCGCGCGGGTCCGCTGTCGGCCCGTCGCGGGTCCGTCACGTTCCGGCGCCGGTTACCTGCGAGTAGGCCGGGACCTCGCCCCGCACCTCTGTTCGCTGCGGGCGAAACTTTGTTCCACCCTGCGGAAGACGCGGCGCCGCAGGGCCGCCCCGACGCCCGTCCGGCGGCTGTCAACCCCGCGTTGAGCTGCAATGATGCCCTTCCGTCGGGGGTATTCCCGCCCCGGTGACCGCTCTGTGGGACACCCCTGGGGTGGACCCGGACATCAGCCACCGCGAACAAGTGCGAAGATGTATTTCCGGCACGACTGGGCGCCTCACAAAGGCTTCCGACCCACCGGACCGCGACCGGCCCGGCGACCCACCCCATTGCATGGAGGACGTGACGTGGCGAACGACGCCAGCACCGTTTTCGACGTAGTCATTCTCGGAGGCGGAAGCGGCGGTTACGCCGCGGCGCTCCGCGCCGCTCAGCTGGGCCTGAGCGTCGCCCTGGTCGAGAAGGGGGAGCTGGGTGGCACCTGCCTGCACCGCGGCTGCATCCCGACCAAGGCTCTGCTGCACGCCGCCGAGATCGCGGACGAGACGAAGGAGGCCGCCGAGTTCGGCGTTCTGGCCACCTTCCAGGGCATCGACATCAACGGCGTCCACA
Source organism: Kitasatospora sp. NPDC127121 (assembly GCF_042677305.1). NCBI lineage: Bacteria > Bacillati > Actinomycetota > Actinomycetes > Kitasatosporales > Streptomycetaceae > Kitasatospora > Kitasatospora sp. NPDC127121. The sequence goes on from NZ_JBHXTQ010000008.1 coordinate 75,140, forward strand.
AGTACAAGGACGACGTCGTCGCCGGCCTGTACAAGGGCCTCCAGGGCCTGGTCGCCTCCCGCAAGGTCACCTTCATCCAGGGCGCGGGCAAGCTCTCCTCGCAGACCTCGGTGGACGTCAACGGCCAGCGCATCGAGGGCCGCCACATCCTCCTGGCCACCGGCTCCGTGCCGCGCTCGATCCCGGGCCTGGAGATCGACGGCAACCGCGTGATCTCCTCGGACCACGCGCTCAAGCTCGACCGCATCCCGAAGTCGGCCGTCATCCTCGGCGGCGGCGTGATCGGCGTCGAGTTCGCCTCCGTCTGGAAGTCCTTCGGCGTCGAGGTCACCATCGTCGAGGCGCTGCCGCACCTCGTCCCGCTGGAGGACGAGAACTCCTCCAAGCTGCTGGAGCGCGCGTTCCGCAAGCGCGGCATCAAGTTCGAGCTGAAGGCCCGCTTCTCGGGCGTCGAGTACACCGAGGCCGGTGTCCGCGTCTCCACCGAGAACGGCAAGCAGATCGACGCCGACCTGCTGCTCGTCGCCATCGGCCGCGGCCCGGTCTCGTCCGGCCTCGGCTACGAGGAGAACGGCGTCGCGATGGACCGCGGCTACGTCCTGGTCGACGAGTACATGCGCACCAACGTGCCCACCATCTCGGCCGTCGGCGACCTCGCCCCGACCCTGCAGCTGGCCCACGTCGGCTTCGCCGAGGGCATCCTGGTCGCCGAGCGCCTGGCCGGCCTCAAGCCGGTGCCGATCGACTACGACGGCGTCCCGCGCGTGACCTACTCCAACCCCGAGGTGGCCTCCGTCGGCATCTCCGAGGCCAAGGCCGTCGAGCTGTACGGCAAGGAGAAGGTCGTCACCCTCAAGTACAACCTGGCCGGCAACGGCAAGAGCAAGATCCTGAAGACCGCCGGCGAGATCAAGCTCGTCCAGGTCAAGGACGGCGCCGTGGTCGGCGTCCACATGGTCGGCGCCCGCATGGGCGAGCAGGTCGGCGAAGCTCAGCTGATCTACAACTGGGAGGCCCTGCCGGCCGAGGTCGCGCAGCTCATCCACGCGCACCCGACCCAGTCCGAGGCCCTGGGCGAGGCGCACCTGGCGCTGGCCGGCAAGCCGCTGCACGCGCACGACTGATCACGCCACCACCCCCCATTTCCAGTACGCAAGACTTGATAGGAGTCGCTGAAACCATGGCGGTCTCAGTAACACTGCCCGCGCTGGGCGAGAGCGTTTCCGAGGGCACCGTCACCCGTTGGCTGAAGGCCGAGGGTGAGCGTGTCGAGGTCGACGAGCCGCTGCTCGAGGTGTCGACCGACAAGGTCGACACCGAGATCCCGTCGCCGGCCTCCGGCATCCTGGCCTCGATCAAGGTCGGCGAGGACGAGACCGTCGACGTCGGCGCCGAGCTGGCGATCATCGACGACGGCTCCGGTGCCCCGGTCGCCGCTGCGGCCCCGGTCGCCGAGGCCGCGCCCGTCGCCGCCCCGGCCCCGGTCGTGGAGGCGCCCGCCGCCCCCGCCCCGGTCGCCGCTGCCGCCCCGGCGGCTCCGGCTGCCGCTCCGGCCGCCGACGCCACCCCGGTCCTGCTGCCCGCACTGGGCGAGTCGGTCACCGAGGGCACCGTCACCCGCTGGCTGAAGGCCGAGGGTGAGACGGTCGAGGTCGACGAGCCGCTGCTCGAGGTCTCCACCGACAAGGTCGACACCGAGATCCCGTCGCCGATCGCCGGTGTCGTGGTGAAGATCCTGGTCGGCGAGGACGAGACCGCCGAGGTCGGCGCCCAGCTCGCGCTGATCGGTGCCGCAGGTGCCGTCGCCGCCGCCCCGGCCCCGGTCGCCGCCCCGGCCCCGGTCGCCGCTCCGGCCCCGGTTGCCCCGGCCCCCGTCGCTCCGGCCGCCCCGGTCGCTCCGGCTGCTCCGGCTGCTCCGGCTCCGGTTGCCCCGGCTCCGGTCGCCGCCGCCCCGGCCCCGGTGGCCCCGGCCGCGCCCGCTCCGGTCGCCGCCCCGGCTCCCGTCGCCCCGGCCGCGCCGGCTGCCCCGGTGGCCGACGCCGGTGACGCCTACGTCACCCCGCTGGTGCGCAAGCTCGCCGCCGAGCACGGTGTCGAGCTGTCCTCCGTCGCCGGTACCGGCGTCGGCGGCCGCATCCGCAAGCAGGACGTCGTCGCCGCCGCGGAGGCCGCCAAGGCCGCCCCGGCCCCGGTCGCCGCCGCCGCTCCGGCCGCTGCGCCGAAGGCCGCCGCCGCGCCGTCCGCCCTGCGCGGCCAGACGGTCAAGATGACCCGCATGCGCAAGGTCATCGGCGACAACATGCTGAAGGCCCTGCACGAGCAGGCCCAGCTGACCAGCGTGGTCGAGGTGGACGTCACCAAGATCATGTCGCTGCGCGGCAAGGCCAAGGAGGGCTTCCTCGCCCGCGAGGGCGTCAAGCTGTCCCCGATGCCGTTCTTCGTCAAGGCCGCCGCCCAGGCGCTGAAGACCCACGCGGTCGTCAACGCCCGGATCAACGAGGCCGAGGGCACCATCACCTACTTCGACACCGAGAACATCGGTATCGCGGTGGACTCCGAGAAGGGTCTGATGACCCCGGTCATCAAGGGTGCGGGCGACCTCAACATCGCCGGTATCTCGAAGAAGACCGCCGAGCTGGCCACCAAGGTCCGCGACAGCAAGATCACCCCGGACGAGCTGTCCGGCGCCACCTTCACCATCAGCAACACCGGCTCGCGCGGTGCGCTGTTCGACACCGTGATCGTGCCGCCGAACCAGGTCGCCATCCTGGGCATCGGCGCCACCGTCAAGCGCCCGGTGGTCATCGAGGCCGACGGCGGCACCGCCATCGGCATCCGCGACATGACCTACCTGTCGCTCTCCTACGACCACCGCCTGGTGGACGGCGCCGACGCCGCCCGCTACCTGGTCGCGGTCAAGGAGATCCTGGAGGCCGGCGAGTTCGAGGTCGAGCTCGGCCTGTAAGGCACCACTGCAGGTCCGCGGTTTCGGCTGCACGGAGCCCCGCGTCGTCCCTGGACGGCGCGGGGCTCCGCCGTTGCCGGGGTCCGCCTGCCGTCCGCCTGCTCCTGGCCGCGCCTGGTCGTATCCGACCCGCGCCCGGCTGCGTCGAACATCACCAGCGTTTCGCCGGGCCATGGCATGCGCGGGGGCTGGCGAACGGGGATGCTGGAGCGGTGATGGACGAGACCGACTTCTGGCAGATGATCGACGAGACCCGGGAGGACGCCGACGGCGATCCGGACGAGCAGGCCGACCGGCTGGTGGAACGGCTGGTCCAGCTGACCCCGGACGACGTCATCGACTTCGCCCGGCTGTTCGAGGCCCGGTTCCAGCGGGCCTACCGCCACGACCTCTGGGGCGCCGCCTACCTGCTGCTGGACGGCGCCTCCGACGACACCTTCGACTACTTCCGCTGCTGGCTGATCGGCCAGGGCCGGGACGTCTTCGAGGGCGCTCTGTTCGAGCCGGACGACCTGGCGGACCTGCTGCCCGAGTTCGACGAGGAGGAGGACGGCGAGGCCGAGGACCTCGGCTACGCCGCCGACGAGGCGTACGAGCAGCTGACCGGGCTGCCGCTGCCCGAGGTGGGCGGGCGACAGTCCGGCCGACCGGCCGGGGCCGCGCTGGACTTCGACGACCCGGACGTCATGGCGAAACGGTTTCCCAAGCTCTGGGAGCGCTACGGGGATTAGGGGCTCTCTTTCGGATCACGCCGGGCGCGCGACGCCGGACGCGTCAGGCGGTGCTGCCGCCGCCGGACGTGCCGTCCTGCTTGATGCCCCTGAGGATCTGGTCCAGCACGGACGCGTCCGGCGCGCTCGGGGTGTCGTCCACCCCGCCCTCGAACACCACGAAGCCGCCGCCCTTGGCCGGGACGGCGGCCAGCAGGACGTAGCCCTGGGTGCCGTCCGCGGTGCGGATGTGCCAGCGCACGGCGTAGCCGGACACGCCCGCGACGGTCGTGTAGCCGGAGCCGGAGTCGGTGTGCGAGCTGATCCCGGTGAAGATCTGGCCGGCGTACGCGGGCATGGTGGCCTCGGCGGCCGTCTTGGCGGTGACGCCCTGGACGGTGTCGGTCTCGACCGAGAACTGGCCGCGGATGCAGGAGTTGCCGTCCGGGCAGGTGTAGCGGCCGGTGCCCAGGTAGACCGTGGAGTGCGGGGAGTTGGGCGCCACGTCCCAGCCGTCGAGCACCGGGACGGTGATCGCGTGCTGGGTGTCCGGGATGGTGCTCCTGACGGTCGGCGCCGGTTTGGGCGCGGGCGTCGGGGCGGGCGTGCCCGCCGTGGGGCTCGGGGCGGGGCCGGCGCCCCGGGTGATGGTGACCGTCGGGTTCGGGGTCGGGTCGGCCTGCGGGGAGCCGCCGCCGCTGAGCACGATCCCGGCGACGATCCCGCCCACGGCCAGGACGGCGACCGCGATGCCGACGACCAGACCGGGCCTCATCCGGCCGGGCCCCGGCTGCTGCGGCGGGTAGCCCGGCGCCGGGTAGCCGTAGCCCGCGCCCTGGGCGGGGTAGCCGTCCTGGGCCGGGTAGTAGCCGTCCTGGCCCGGGTAGCCGTAGCCCGGGGCGGGGGCGCTGCCCGGGTAGCCGTGGCCGGGGGCGTCCTGCGGGCCGCCGTAGCCGTACCCGGGCTGCCGGCCGGGGGGCTGCCAGCCCTGGGTGGGGGCGTCGGCGAGTTGGCCGGCGCCGCCCTGGAGCGGGCGCACCTCGCTGGTCCAGGCGTTGCCGTCCCACCAGCGCTCGTGACCGGGGGTGCCGTCCGCACCGGGGACCGGGTACCACCCGGGGGGCGTCGAGTTGCTCACGGCCGTACGGTACCCGGCGGGGTGCTGGTCCAGACAGAGCGGATCGGTCACGACTCTGCACCGCCCGCCAGGCCTGACATATCGTCAGTTTCGGTGGCGGAAAGGCCGGTCGGGCTTGTCAGCGCGCCAGGCTGCGGGCCATCAGGACGTCGTCCACGTACGACCCGTCGATCAGGAACTCCTCCGCGAGCGAGCCCTCGACGACGAAGCCGCAGCCCTCGTAGAGGCGGCGGGCCGGGGCGTTCCAGCCGAGCACCCGCAGGGTCATCCTGCGCGCGCCCGCGGCCCGGGCGGCCTCGCACGCCGCCTCGACCAGGCGCCGGCCGACACCCCGGCCGCGGGCCGTGCCGTCGACGACCAGGCCCTGGATCTGCCGGACGTGCCGGTTGCTGGCCAGCGGGGTCGGCGGGACCTGGCGGACGTAGCCGACCACCCGGCCGTCCAGGAGGGCGAGCAGGTACTGCTCCGGGGTGTGCCGTTCGTCGAAGACGCCGTCCCCCTCGGGCGGCTGCGGGGAGACGTCGGCCAGCGGGGACCAGGCGGCACGGTTGAGGACGGCGAGTTCGGTCTCGTCCTCGGGCTGAGCTGGGCGGATGATCAGATCGTCCTCGTGCATGCGCGTCATGCTAGTGAGGCGCATGCCGACATGACAGGGCTTTGGGAACTGGGAGGATGGACGCATGCGCATCGCTGTCACAGGCTCCACGGGATTGATCGGCTCGGCTCTCGTCCGCTCCCTGCTGGCGGACGGCCACGAGGTGGTCCGGCTGGTCCGGCGCCGCTCCAGGACGGGCCCGCAGCCCGACGGCAGCACGGCCATCGGCTGGAACCCGCTGCTCGGCCAGGTCGAGCAGGACGGGCTGGCCGGGGTCGAGGCGGTCGTGCACCTGGCCGGCGCCGGGGTCGGCGACCACCGCTGGACAGACGCCTACAAGCGGGAGATCCGGGAGAGCCGGGCACTCGGCACCGAGACGCTGGCCGTCGCACTGGCCGCGCTCAAGGAGCCGCCCCGGGTGCTGGTCAGCGCCTCCGCCGTCGGCTGGTACGGGCAGACCGGCGACCGGGTGATCGACGAGGACTCCCCCGCCGGCGACGACTTCCTGGCCGAGGTCTGCGTGGAGTGGGAGGCGGCCGCACGGCCGGCCGAGCTCGCCGGCATCCGGGTCGTCCACCCGCGCACCGGGATGGTGCTGTCCGCGGCCGGCGGGGCCGGCGCGCGGCTGTTCCCGCTGTTCAAGCTGGGGCTGGGCGGGCGGCTCGGCGACGGGCGGCAGTACTGGAGCTTCATCTCGCTGGCCGACCAGGTCGCCGCGCTGCGGTTCCTGATCGACCGGGACGACCTCTCCGGCGCCGTCAACCTCACCGCGCCCGATCCCGTCACCAACGCCGAGCTGACGGCGGCGCTCGGGCGGGTGCTCCGGCGGCCGACTCCGTTCCCGGTGCCTGAGGCGGTGCTCAAGGTGGTGCTCGGCGAGCTGGCGGTCGAGGTGGTCGGCAGCCACCGGGTGGTGCCGCGGCGGCTGCTGGACGCGGGCTTCCGCTTCGCGCACCCGGACGTGGACGCGGCGGTGCGCGCGGCGCTGTAAGTGGCGCTGTGCGTGGCGGTGGGGGCGACCGGTGGCGCGGAACCCTGCCGTCCGCCGCGGGGTTCCGGCACGGGCTGCACGGCGGGGCTCCGGTACGTCCCGCTGCGTACGGCGGCTACGGCATTCGCGCTGGCCAGGGGCATATGCCGGGTGGAGATCGGGTGGGGGTCGGACGGGGCTCCGGGAGGGGGCGCATGGGAGCACACACCGGGCGCGTCGCACGCCCCCGGTGACCGTGCGCGCCCGCCAACCCCGGAACCCGGCCCCAACGGCGCACTGTCCGTGACCGCGCTCCCGCCCGGTGCCGCACGCCCCCTCTCGACCCTTGGATCGGGCCCGATGCGCTTGTCTGATGCTCACACTGACTGGGCATCACACCGTCGGACCGTGTCCCGGCACCCCGCTGCCTGCGTCGGCCGGAGCCCCGGGACCAGGGAGGGAGCACGCCAGTGCCCACATACGACTTCACCCGCCGCGCCCGCCGCCCGTCCGACCCTGACGTCATCGTCATCGGCGCCGGACTCGCCGGCCTGGCCGCCGCCCGCACGCTCACCGGCCGCGGCCTCACCGTGCAGATCCTTGAGGCCACGGACCGGATCGGCGGCCGGATGGCCACCCGCGAACTGGACGGATTCCGGCTCGACGACGGCAGCCACCTGCTGAACACCGCCTTCCCCGAACTCCGCCGCGTCCTCGACCTCGACCGCCTCGACCTGCGCCCGCTCGCCCCCGGAGTCCTCGTGCACAGCGGCGGCCGCCGCTACCGCACCGGGGACCCGCAGCTCACCACCGCCCGGCAGGCCGCCACCCGCGCCCCACTCGGCAGCCCGCTGGACAAGGCCCGGCTCGGCAGCTGGCTCGGCCGGCTCGCCACCACCCCCGCCAGCCGGCTCAAGGCCCGCCCGGAGACCACCACCGCCCGCGCGCTGGCCGGCCACGGACTCGCCCCGCGCACCCTCGACGGCTTCCTGCGGCCACTGCTCAGCGCGCTGCTCAGTGACCCCGCCCTCGGCACCAGCAGCCGGATCGCCGACCTGGTCCTGCGCTCCTACGCGCGCGGACGGCTCTGTCTGCCCGCCGGCGGGATCGCGGCCGTGCCGGCCCAGCTGGCCACCACCCTGCCCGCCGGCACCGTACGCACCGGGGTGCAGGTCACCTCGATCACCGCCGACGGCGTGGAGACCGCCGCCCACGGGCGGATCGGCGCCCAGGCCGTCGTCCTCGCCACCGACGCCCGCTCCGCCGCCGAACTGCTGCCCGGGCTACGGCTGCCGGACTTCCACCCCGTCACGACCTTCTACCACGCGGCCGACCGCACCCCGCTGGGCGAGGCCGTCCTGCTGCTCGACGGCGACCGGCCCGGCGGGCAGCCGCCGCTGGTCTCGCACTCGCTGGTGCTCAGCGAACTGCACCCCTCCTACGCCCCCGCCGGACAGGCGCTGATCGCCACCACCGTGCTCGGGCGGCGCTCCTTCGACGCGGGCGGCCCGGCCGGACTGGAACCGGCGGTCCGGGCCCGGCTCGCCGAGCTGTACGGCGCCTCGACCACCGGCTGGCAGTTCCTGAACGTGCGGCACGTCCCGGACGCGCTGCCCGCGATGCCGCCGCCGCACAACCCCCGGCGCCCGGTGCGGGTGCTGGCCGGGCTGTACGTCGCCGGGGACCACCGGGACACCAGCACCGTGCAGGGCGCGCTGGTCTCCGGGCGGCGGGCGGCGCAGGCGGTGCTGCGCGACCTCGGCGTCCCGGCCAACGCCCGGGAGGCCGAGGCGGCGGCCTGAGCCCGTCGGGGTCGGCCTGACGGGCTCCCGGCCTGGTTCCCGGCCCGGCGGGCTTTCGGTCTGGCTCCCGGGACACGCTGACGGCCCGCCGGTGGGTGACGGACCGGCGGCATGCCAGGATGCCGACATGACCGCTCATCGGATGATTTACACCGTTCGGCCGGTTGCGCGGTGAGCGCCGCCGTCCAGCCGGTGGCCCTGATCCTGATCCCCGCCGCGGCCGTCGCCGCGCCGCTGCTCGCCGACCGCCTGCTGCGGTGGATCGCCGTCCCGACCGTCGTGTTCGAGATCCTGCTCGGCGTCCTGATCGGCCCCGACGTCCTGAACTGGGCGCGCGTCGACGACCTGGTCAACGCGCTCTCCCAGTTCGGCCTGGCCATGCTGATGTTCCTGGCCGGGTACGAGATCGACTTCGCCAAGCTGCGCGGCGGCCCGCTGAAACGGGCGGGCACCGCGTGGCTGGTCTCGCTCGTGGTGGCGCTCGGCGTGGGCGCGCTGGTCAACCGGGACCCGCTGAACGGCGCCTTCGCCGGGCTCGCGCTCACCACCACCGCCCTCGGGACCATCCTGCCGATCCTCCGCGACTCCGGCGAACTGCCCACCCCCTTCGGCTCGTTGGTGATGGCCACCGGGGCGGTCGGCGAGTTCGGGCCGATCATCGCGATCGCCATCCTGCTCAGCGGCAACTCCCCGGTCCGGACGGCCGTCATCCTCGGCGCCTTCGCGGTGATCACCGCCGTCGCGGTCCTCGGCGCACGCCGCCCCCGGCCCGCCTGGGCCACCCGGCTCATCGAGCGCACCCTGCGCACCTCCGGGCAGTTCGCCGTCCGGGCGGTGATCCTGGTGCTCGCCGTCATGGTGGCCGCCGCGATCTGGCTCGACCTGGACATGCTGCTCGGCGCCTTCACCGCCGGGATCGTCTCCCGGCTGCTGCTCTCCGACATCCGCCGGGCCGAGGAGGAGGTGATCGAGGCCAAGCTGGAGAGCATCGGCTTCGGTTTCCTGGTGCCGGTGTTCTTCGTGGTCAGCGGGATGAACTTCGACCTGTCCGCCCTGCTGGACGACCCCGGCACGATACTGCTCGTCCCAGTGTTCCTGCTGCTGCTCCTGGCCGTGCGCGGACTGCCCGCCGGGCTGCTCGCCCCGGCCGGACTCGGCCGGCGGGACCGCACGGCGCTCGGGCTCTACGGCGCGACGGCGCTGCCGCTGGTCGTGGTGATCACCACCATCGAGGTGGACGACGGCCACCTGCCGTCCTCGACGGCGGCCGCGCTGGTCGGCGCCGGCATGCTCTCGGTGCTGGTGTTCCCGCTGGTGGCGCAGCGGGTGCGCGGCGGTGTCCGGCCGCCCTCGCCGGAGGCCGGGCAGCCGCGCGTCCGGGCCGAGAGCTGGTGAGCCGCTTCGCTCCCGCCCGTCGCCGAGATGCTCGGAGCCGGTGCCGGGCGGATGGGCCCTTCGGCCCGGGGCGGACCCGGGCCGGACGGGTTTCCAGGGCCGCCGGAGCTCGCCCGACCGGCCCCTCTGCGACAGGTCCTCAGATCACGCCGGCCTGGCGGGCCGTCTCCTCGAAGGCACGGGCCACCGGGCTGCCCCGGTAGGGGGTGAGGCGGCGGTGGAAGTCCCGGACGTACTCCAGCGAGCGGGCCGAGCGCATCTCCCCCGCCGCCCGCAGCGCGTCGGTGGCCATGGTGCAGGCCTCGTCGAGGTCCCCCATGCCGAGCCGGGCGGTGGCCAGCACCAGCCGGCAGAAGATCCGGCTGCGCGCGTAGGCGGGTGAGCGCAGCCGCAGCGACTTCTCGGCGTGCTGCGCGGAGGTGCGCCACTGCTGGAGGTCGCGGTAGCAGTGGGCGAACTCGTCGGAGAGCTGGGCCTCGTCGAAGTACCGCGCCCAGGAGGGCAGTTCGTCGCCGACCCGGGCAGCGGCCAGTGCCCGCTCGGAGCGCACCAGGGCGGTGGTGCAGGCCCGGACATCGCCCAGCAGGCCGTGCCCACGCGCCTCGGCGGTGTGCATCAGCGACTGGACCACCGGCGGCACGGCGGTGCCCACGCCCTGCTGGGCGACCCGGGCCAGTTGGACGGCCTCCCGGCCGTGGCCCAGGTGGACGGCCTGCTGGCTCATCGTCACCAGGACGTACCCGCCGAGCGCGCGGTCCCCGGCGGCCTGGGACAGCCGCAGCGCCTGGACGAAGTAGCGCTGGGCGAGGCCGTGCGCGGCGATGTCGAAGGACGTCCAGCCGGCCAGCCTGGTCAGGTCGGCGACGGCGCCGAACAGCGCCCGGCCGATCTGCTCGCCGTAGCGGCCGCGCAGCATCGGCTCGGCCTCGCTCTCCAGGTAGCGGACCAGCGCCTGCCGGGCGTGCCCGCCGCCGTAGGCGTGATCGAGCGCCCGGAAGAGGTCGCCGACGGCGCGGATGGCGGCGATGTCGCCGCGGCCGACCCGCAGGGCGGGGCGCGACTCGCGGGCCGGTTCGGTGTACGGCGGCTCGACGGCGGTCGGCGGGCGCCGGCTCTGGGTGGGCACCCGGCCGATGGTGGGCCCGGCGGGGCCGGCCGCGCCCGGCACGGGGCGCATGCCGGGGGCCCCGTGGTGGGCCTGGCCGCGCGCCGGGCTCGGAGGGGGAGCGCCGGGCGCGGGGGGCACGCTCTGGGCGGGTGCGGCGGATGCTGCGGTGCCGGCGGTACCGGCAGCGGCGGCGGACGGACCGGCGGGCGGACCGGTGGCGGCGTCGGGGCGGACCATCGTCGAGCCGTCCCGGGCGACGCGCTCGTCGGTGCGGCCGATCAGCCAGTCCCGGCTGGGGACGACCAGGCCCGCCGGGGTGAAGGCGATCCGGCGCAGTTCGGACTGCGGGCCGTTGTCCTTGCGCCACATGCTCGCCACGATGTCCACCGCCTCCTGCGGGGTCTCGGCGAACTCCAGGCCCGCGTACACCGGGGCGCAGGCGTCCAGGCCGAGGTCCTGGGCGGTGAGGCGGCGGCCGAGGCGGCGGGTGAAGACCTCGGCGATCAGCGCGGGGGTGGCGCCGCGGGGTTGCTGGCCGCGCAGCCAGCGGGTGACCGAGGTCTTGTCGTAGCGCAGGTCGAGGCCGTGTTCCAGGCCGAGCTGGTCGACCCGGCGGGCCAGGCCCGCGTGCGAGAAGCCGGCTTCCTCGATGAGCGCGGCGAGTTGGCCGTTCTGCGGGGACGGGCCGGAGTGCCCGGAGTGGCCGCCGACCGGCCCGGGCGCGGGGACGGCGGGTTCGTGCCGGTCGGTTGTGGCCTGCGCGGGCAGCCGCAGTTCGTCGGCGGTCGGGGCGTCGGCGGTCAGGGCGTCGGGGGCGTCCGGCAGGGTCCGGCCGACCGGGCCTCGGTGGTGGCCGAGCGGGTCGAGCGGTCCGTACGCCGGGCTGTCGGTTGCAGGCCGTTGGGGCATGTCAGTCAACACCTCTCGGACGTCGCACCGGGCTCTACCAGCACTTCGGCTGCCTGGGGCGGCGCCCCCTGTCGGGAATCGGCGTGAATGTAGCGAGCATTCGGGCGCTATGGGTGGATCTGACCGAGCAATCCTCCGAACGGGTGAAGCAATCGCGCCCATTGTGGGGAAGCGCGGGCGGCGCGGGTTTGGCCTTTCGCGGTCGAACCGTCGATCGACCATCGTGGCGGTGAACACCACAGCCCACCGGGATGCTGTGGCGGACCACCACATGGGAGCCGGCCCCCCGGGTTTCCTAGCGTTCTCGGCCATGGACACCACTACAGCCCGCCCGCTCGACGGCCGGACGGCCCTGGTCACCGGGGCCGCCTCGGGCATCGGCCGGGCCTGCGCCGAGGCCTTCGCCGGGGCCGGCGCCCGGGTCTACGTCGTCGATCTCGCGGCCGGTCCGGCCCGGGAGCTCGCCGAGCGGATCGGCGGCCGCGCCGTCGTCGCGGACCTCGCCGACCCCGAGGCCGTGGAGGCCCTGCCGGCCGACGCCGACATCGTGGTCAACAACGCCGGCCTCCAACACATCGCGCCCGTCCACGAGTTCCCGCCAGACCGCTTCACCCTCATCCAACGCGTCATGGTCGAGGCGCCGTTCCGCATCCTGCGCCGCACTCTCCCGCACATGTACGAGCGGGAGTGGGGCCGGGTGGTCAACATCTCCTCCGTCCACGGCCTGCGGGCCAGCGCCTTCAAGTCCGCCTACGTCACCGCCAAGCACGCGCTGGAGGGCCTCAGCAAGACCGTCGCCCTGGAGGGTGCCCCCTACGGCGTCACCAGCAACTGCATCAACCCGGGCTACGTCCGAACTGCCCTGGTGGAGAAGCAGATCGCGAGCCAGGCGCTCGCCCACGGCATCCGCGAGGACGAGGTCGTCGAGCAGATCATGCTCGAACGCGCGGCCGTCAAGCGTCTCATCGAACCCGAGGAGATCGCCCAACTCGCCCTCTGGCTCTGCTCCCCGCCCGCTTCCTACATCACCGGCGCCAGCCTCCCCGTCGACGGCGGCTGGACGGCGCACTGAGCGGCGGCACCTGGCCGCCCTCCCCAGGCCGACCCCCGGGACTATGTGGGTGGCCCACATAGTCCCGGGGAACGCGCCTCCCTACCTTGTGGCGACGTCCCTTGGGGCGGCACCCCTTGTGACGACATTCCTCGGGGCGACGCCTCTCGGGGCGACGTCCTCCCCCCGGCCCGGAAGTGGTGACCATGAACGCCTCCGCACCAGCCACGGCAGCCACCCGCTCACTCCCTCGGGTCGTGGCCGCCAGTCTCATCGGGACCACCATCGAGTGGTACGACTACTTCTTGTACGGAACAGCAGCCGCGCTGGTGTTCAACAAGCTGTTCTTCCCGAACACCGATCCGCTGACGGGGACGCTGCTGTCCTTCCTCACCTACGCGATCGGGTTCGCCGCGCGGCCGGTCGGGGCGCTGGTGTTCGGGCACTTCGGGGACCGGGTCGGGCGGAAGAAGCTGCTCGTCGTCAGCCTGCTGCTGATGGGCGGGTCGACCACGCTGATCGGGGTGCTGCCCACCTACAGCTCCATCGGGGCGGCGGCGCCGGTGCTGTTGACGGTGCTGCGCCTGGTGCAGGGCTTCGCGCTCGGCGGGGAGTGGGGCGGGGCGGTGCTGCTGGTGTCGGAGCACGGGGACCAGCGGCGGCGCGGGTTCTGGGCGTCGTGGCCGCAGGGCGGGGCGCCGGCCGGGAACCTGCTGGCGGCGGGGGTGCTGTCGCTGCTGACGGCGGTGCTGTCGGAGGACGCGTTCCTGTCGTGGGGGTGGCGGGTGCCGTTCCTGCTGTCGGCGGTGCTGGTCGGGGTCGGGCTGTGGATCCGGCTCGCGGTGGACGAGTCGCCGCTGTTCAAGCAGGCGCTGGCGGCCCAGCAGCAGCGGAAGACCGTCGAACAGCCGCCGCTGGTGGCGGTGTTGCGCAACCACTGGCGGGAGGTTCTGGTGGCGATGGGCGCACGGATGGCGGAGAACATCTCGTACTACGTGATGACCACGTTTGTGCTGACGTACGCCGTCACCCACGCGCACTTCTCCAAGCAGACCGCGCTGAACGCCGTACTGATCGGCTCGGCGATCCAGTTCGCGCTGATCCCGCTGTTCGGAGCGCTGTCCGACCGGGTCGGACGCAAACCGGTGTACCTGGTGGGCGCGGTCGGGGTGGGCGTCTGGGCGTTCGTCTTCTTCGGGCTGGTGGACACCAGGTCGTTCGGACAGCTGGTGGTCGCGGTGACGGTCGGACTGGTCTTCCACAGCGCGATGTACGCACCGCAGGCGGCGTTCTTCTCCGAGCTGTTCGCCACCCGGATGCGGTACTCGGGCGCCTCGATCGGGGCCCAGTTCGCCTCGGTGGCCGCCGGCGCGCCCGCGCCGCTGATCGCGACCGCACTGCTCAAGGACTACGGCAACGCCACCCCGATCTCGGTGTACGTGGCGATCGCGGCGGCGATCACCGTGCTGGCGGTGCTGTGCGGGCGGGAGACCAGGGGCAGCGACCTGGCGGACGTCGAGGCGGCGGTGGAGGCGGAGGGCGCCGCCGTGGCGGCCAAGCCCGCCACCGCCTGACGGCCGAGCCGCTACGATCGCGCTTCCGCCGGACCCGACGCCGATTGGCGGCACGCACCATGAACCACCCTCACGAAAGCGCCGCGCCCGCGCTGCGGCGGCTGCTCGACCTGCTCGCCTCCGGCGCCGCCACCGAGGACTTCGCCGACGTGCTGGCCGACGCCCGCCGCCGCGGGGCGCCGGCCGCCGTCCTCGCCGAGATCGACGACGCCACCTGGCAGGCCCTGCGGGTGCACCGCACGCTGCGTCAACACCGGCGCCGGGAAGCCGAGTTGACCGCCCTGTTCGACACCGCCGGGGACCTCGCCGCCTCCCGGGAGCTGGACACCGTGCTCCAGGCGATCGTCCGCCGCGCCCGGATGCTGCTCGGCACCGACACCGCGTACCTGACCCTGCCGGACGAGGCCGCGGGCGACACCTACATGCGGGTCACCGACGGCTCGGTCTCCGTCCTGTTCCAGACCCTGCGGCTCAGCCTCGGCCACGGCCTGGGCGGCCTGGTCGCGCAGACCGCCCGCCCGTACGCCACCCCCGACTACCGCACCGACGAACGGTTCCACCACACCGGCACGATCGACGCGGGCGTGCTCGACGAGGGCCTGGTGGCGATCATCGGGGTGCCGCTGCTGCTCGGCGGCGAGGTCATCGGGGTGCTGTTCGCCGCCGACCGCTCGCCCCGCGCCTTCTCCCCCGACGAGGTGGCGCTGCTGTGCACGCTGGCCGCGCACGCCGCGATCGCCCTGGACACCGCCAAGTCGCTGGCCGACACCCGGGCCGCGCTCGCCGAACTGAACAGCGCCAACGAACTGGTCCGCGCCCACTCGGCCGCCGTCCAGCGCGCCGAGCAGGCGCACGACCGGCTCACCGACCTGGTGCTGCGCGGCGCCGAGGTGCCGGACGTCGCCGCCGCCGTCGCGACCCTGCTGGGCGGCGAGATAGCCGTCCTCGACGCCGAGGGCGAGCCGCTGGCCGGGCGGTCCGCACCCGCCGGCGAACTGGCGGAGGCGGTCGCCGCGTCCCGGGCCGAGGGGCGGTCCGTCCGGCACGGCGAGCTGTGGGTATGCGCGGTGCTGGCCGGGCACGACGCGCTCGGCACCCTGGTGCTGCGCGGACGCCCCGGCCTCGACGACGCCGACCGGCGGCTGTTCGAGCGGGCCAGCGTGGTGACCGCGCTGCTCCTGCTGCTGCGCCGCTCGGTGGCCGAGACCGAGAACAGGGTCCGCGGCGAACTGCTCACCGACCTGCTCACCGCCCCCGACCGCGATCCGGCCGGGCTCACCGCGCGCGGCCGCCGGCTCGGCGTCGACCTCGCCCGCCCGCACCTGGTCCTGGTCGCCGAACCGGCCGAACCCGCCGGACCCCCCGTCCCCGACCGCGGCCGGCTGGCCGGCGCCGCCCGGCGGTACCTGTTCGGCTCCCGGGGCGTCAGCGCCGAGCACGGCGAGGCGGTGGTGCTGCTGGTACCGGAGGCCGGCGACCCGGAGGAGGCCGCACGGCAGGCCGCCGAGCGGCTGGCCCGGCTGGCCGGGTTCCCCGTCACCGTGGGCGCCGGCCGCCCGGCCGCCGGCCCGCCCGCGCTGGCCGCCTCGTACGCCGAGGGCCTGCGCTGCGTCCGGGCGCTGCGGGTGCTCGGCCGCGCCGGGGAGGGCGCCTCGGCCCGCGCGCTGGGCTTCCTCGGGGTGCTGCTCGGCGACGGGCACGACGTGGACGGCTTCGTCGGCTCGGCGCTCGGCCCGCTGCTCGCCTACGACGCCCGCCGCGGCACCGAACTGGTCCGCACCCTGCGCGCCTACTTCGACTGCGGCGGCAGCCTCACCCGCGCCAAGGACGAACTGCACGTCCACGTGAACACCGTCGTCCAACGGCTGGACCGGGTCGAGGCGCTGCTCGGCCCGGACTGGAACCACCCCGAGCGCTCGCTCGAACTCCAGCTGGCGCTGCGGCTGCAACTGCTGGCGGGGGGCTGAACGGGTCCTTGCGGGCGCGGTCCCTACGGGCCGCCCGTGCGGGCGGTTCAGCCGTGCGTACGGGCCGTACGGGCGGCTGAACCGCCCGCACGGGCGTGGGCGTACAGTGGCGAGGTTGGTCTCGAACGCCTGGCAAGGAGCGGCAGCGGTGAGCGAGAACGTGCGTTTCGTTCGAATGGGGACAGGCGAGGGCGCCATCGCCTACCAGGAGGCCTGGGAGGAGCAGCAGCGCCTGCACGCGCTGCGGGTCGCGGACGAGATCCCCGACACCGTGCTGCTGCTGGAGCACCAGCCCGTCTACACGATGGGCAAGCGCACCAACCCCGCCGACCTGCCGCTCGACGGCACCCCGGTGGTCGAGGTCAACCGCGGCGGGGAGATCACCTGGCACGGCCCCGGCCAGCTGGTCGGCTACCCCATCGTCAAGCTGCCCGACCCGATCGACGTGGTCGCCTACGTCCGCCGGCTGGAGGAGGCGCTGATCCGCGCCTGCGCCGGGTTCGGCGTCGGCACCACCCGGGTCGAGGGCCGCAGCGGCGTCTGGGTGCTGGGCGATTCCATCCCGGACGCCGTGGTGGACCCGGCGCAGGTGGTGGACATCGGCAAGCTGACCCTGCGGATGGGCCTGCCGCTGGGCATCGACCCGCGGCTGGCCGGCCCCGAGTACGCGCCGTCCAACGCCGGCCAGCGCGGCGACGACCGCAAGCTCGCCGCGATCGGCGTCCGGGTCGCCCGCGGGGTCACCATGCACGGCTTCGCGCTCAACTGCGACCCCGACATGACCTGGTTCGACCGGATCGTGCCGTGCGGCATCCGGGACGCCGGCGTCGCCTCGCTCGCCGGCGAGCTGGGGCGCGACTTCACCGTCGGCGAGGCGCTGCCGGTGGTCGAGCGGCACCTGGCGGACGTGTTCGCCGAGCTGCCCGAACCCGCGCTCACCCGCTGACCCGGGCCCGGGTCCTCGCCCGGGCTCTTCCCCGGGCCCCACTCCGGATTGCCCCCCGGGAATCTACCGGCCAGTAGCGCTGTTGCCCTGCGATTGCGGGGCAACAGGCCGCGCGAAGGCCTTACAACCACAGGCGTACCCTGGGGGTACCCCGTCTAGTTCTAGGAGTCGCACGTGTCCGCTGTCGCGCCCGACGGCAGGAAGCTGCTCCGCCTGGAGGTCCGCAACAGCGAGACCCCCATCGAGCGGAAGCCCGAGTGGATCAAGACCCGCGCGAAGATGGGGCCGGAGTACAACGCCCTCCAGTCGCTGGTGAAGAAGGAGGGGCTGCACACCGTCTGCCAGGAAGCCGGCTGCCCCAACATCTTCGAGTGCTGGGAGGACCGCGAGGCGACCTTCCTCATCGGCGGCGACCAGTGCACCCGCCGCTGCGACTTCTGCCAGATCGACACCGGCAAGCCCGCCGAGTTCGACCGGGACGAGCCGCGCCGGGTCGCCGAGTCCATCGTCACGATGGACCTCAACTACGCCACCATCACCGGCGTCGCCCGCGACGACCTGCCGGACGGCGGCGCCTGGCTGTACGCCGAGACCGTGCGCCAGGTGCACGCGCTGACCGCCGACCGCGAGAGCGGCCGCACCGGCGTCGAGCTGCTGATCCCCGACTTCAACGCGGTGCCCGAGCAGCTGGCCGAGGTCTTCTCCTCCCGCCCCGAGGTGCTCGCGCACAACGTCGAGACGGTGCCGCGGATCTTCAAACGGATCCGCCCGGCCTTCCGCTACGAGCGCTCGCTCGACGTCATCACCCAGGCCCGCGCGGCCGGGCTGGTGACCAAGTCCAACCTGATCCTCGGCATGGGCGAGACCCGCGAGGAGGTCAGCCAGGCGCTGGCCGACCTGGTCGGCGCCGGCTGCGAGCTGATCACCATCACCCAGTACCTGCGCCCCTCGCTGCGCCACCACCCGGTTGAGCGCTGGGTCAAGCCGCACGAGTTCGTCGAGCTCCAGCAGGAGGCCGAGGAGCTGGGCTTCGCCGGGGTCATGTCGGGCCCGCTGGTGCGCTCCTCCTACCGGGCCGGGCGGCTGTACCGGCAGGCGCTGGAGCGGCGCGCGCAGGCCGCGGTCTGATCCGGTTGATCCGGCCGGGTCGGCTGGGTCGGCTGGGCTGATTGAGCCGGCAGATTCTGATGATCCTGCTGATCCGGTGCTTTTGAGCCATCCGGTGCGCGAGCGAAGGGCGGAGCCTCGGCTCCGCCCTTTCGGTTTCACCGCACTTTGACTGCCTGGTCACCGCCTGGTAACACGGGATGGTGACGATGGACTCGTTGCGATCGTTCGATTCTTCTCAGCCACGAGGGGAGCTGTTCGGCATGCGGATGCGCATCCGGTCGGTGGGGGTCGCGCTGCGGCTCGCCGAGAGCGTCCTGCTGGCGGGTGGCCAGCAGCAGGCCCGGCGCAACGCCTGGGCGGCGGTCTGCGAGAACCGCCGGTACGCGGCGGACCGCCGACACGACGCGCGGGCGGCGACGACGTCACCGCCACGACGGTGACGTCCTCGACGGTTCTCAGCGGTTCTCAGCGGTTCTCGATGGTTCTCAGCGGTTCTCGACGGTGACGTTCTCGACGTGGCCGCGCCGGGGGCCGTTCGCCGCGGCCGACGGTCGCTGTGTGCGACGGCACAGGGCACACGAGTCACGGATCGAGGCGAACGGGTACCCGGGCTTGGATATCCCGTACCCGTGCCACGTACCATGAGCGTTATGGCGAGGGAAACATCCGAGAACCCCGGGCGACTGAAGCAGATCCGCCTGGCTTACACCATGACCAAGAAGGTCGACACCAAGATCGGCCTGATCATCGCCGGCGTCGGCCTGCTGACCTTCGGCGTGTTCCTCGCCATCGGCTTCGCAATCGACCACCCGATCTACCTGGGCATCCTGGGCTTCATCGTGGCCTTCCTGGCCATGGCGATCGTCTTCGGGCGCCGGGCCGAGCGCGCGGCGTTCGGACAGATGGAGGGGCAGCCGGGCGCCGTTGCGGCGGTGCTGAACAACATCCGACGCGGCTGGAGCTCCAACTCCACCCCGGTCGCGGTCACCCGCAACCAGGACGCGGTCTACCGCGCGGTGGGCCGGGCCGGAATCGCGCTGATCGGCGAAGGCAACCCGAACCGGGTGCGCCAGCTGCTGGCCTCCGAGAAGAAGAAGATGGCCCGGGTCGTCGGCGACGTGCCGGTGCACGACATCGTGGTGGGTACCGGCGAGGGCGAGATCCCGCTCAAGAAGCTGCAGATCCACCTGATGCGACTGCCCCGCGCCATCACCGCGTCCCAGGTCACCGAGACCAACGACCGTCTGCGCGCCCTGGGCGACCTGCTCTCCAAGGCGCCGATCCCCAAGGGCCCGATGCCCAAGGGTGCCCGGATGCCCAAGGGCGGCCAGGCCCGCTGACGCTCCCCCGACCACAACACTGAACGGCCCCGCCGCGGAGATCCCGCAGCGGGGCCGTTCAGTGTTGTGCGGCAAGGCCGTCCGGCCCTGGATCCAGGCTGGGTTCCGGACTGGATCCGGACCTCGACAGATCCGGACTAGATCCGGACCTCGACGGTGCCGACCGCCTTGTCGTGCAGACCGCGGGTGTCGCGGTCCCAGACCAGCGGCGGCACCACCAGGCAGAGCAGCAGGGTGCGCAGCAGCACCTGCGGGATGGTCGCGCGGCCGCCGTCCAGGCGGATCACCCGGAGGCCGAACAGCCGCTTGCCGACGGTCGTCCCGGTGGTGGCGAGCAGCACCGCCGCGACCAGGAAGTAGAGCGGGCAGGTCCACAGGTTCGCCTCGGCCGGGCTGCCCTTGCCGATCAGCCCGTAGGCGATCAGGGCGACCAGCCAGCCGTCCACGAACAGGGCGCCGATCCGGCGGCCCGGGCCCGCGATCGAGCCGGGGCCCTCCTTGGGCAGGCCGAGGCGCTCGCCGCGGAAGCCGAAGTCGGCTCCCATCTTCTCGGCGGCCGCCTTCGGGCCGTCGATCCACGATCCCAACGCTTCTCTGGTGTCCACGAATCCACACTAACCGGGCGACCCGTCCGCGCCGCCACCGGCTCCCCCGAACGCCACGGGCGGGTGAATCGTGCCGCCGGAGCTTTCCAAGTGGTCCAGACCACTTGTGGAGAGCCGAGCCTGACGGCGGTGCGTTTTGCCCCGTCCCGTACATCTTTGCCACCCGATCGGCGGGCGCGGTTAACATTTATGAAACGACCGGGTCACCGGCCGGAAACGGCCCGTTCCTAGGGTGAGCCCCATTCGCACGCCGAGGAGGATGGATGTTCAACAACGCCGCCGAAGTGAAGCAGTTCATTCAGGACAACGACGTGAAGTTCGTCGATGTCCGCTTCTGCGATCTGCCTGGCGTCATGCAGCACTTCTCCGTACCTGCGGCGACCTTCGACCCGTCCGAGATCCTGATGTTCGACGGCTCGTCGATCCGCGGCTTCCAGGCCATCCACGAGTCCGACATGGCCCTGGTCCCGGACCTCGCCACGGCTCGGCTCGACCCCTTCCGGGTCGAGAAGCACCTCAACATCAACTTCTTCATCCAGGACCCGGTCACCGGCGAGGCCTACAGCCGCGACCCGCGCAACGTCGCCAAGAAGGCCGAGGCCTACCTCGCCTCCTCCGGCATCGCCGACACCGCGTTCTTCGGGCCCGAGGCCGAGTTCTACGTCTTCGACTCGGTCCGCTTCGAGACCAGCGCCAACGCGTCCTTCTACCACATCGACTCGGAGGCCGGCGCCTGGAACTCCGGCGCCGCCGAGGGCGACGTCCGCGGCTACAAGGTCAAGTACAAGGGCGGCTACTTCCCCACCCCGCCGGTGGACCACTTCGCCGACCTGCGGGCCGAGATGTCGCTCGAACTGGCCAAGTCCGGCCTCGAAGTCGAGCGCCAGCACCACGAGGTCGGCACGGCCGGCCAGGCCGAGATCAACTACAAGTTCAACACCCTGCTGCACGCCGCCGACGACCTGATGCTGTTCAAATACATCATCAAGAACGTCGCCTGGCGCAACGGCAAGACGGCCACCTTCATGCCCAAGCCGATCTTCGGCGACAACGGCTCGGGCATGCACGTCCACCAGTCGCTGTGGACCGAGGGCTCGCCGCTCTTCTACGACGAGCAGGGCTACGCCGGCCTCTCCGACACCGCCCGCTACTACATCGGCGGCCTGCTCCGGCACGCCCCCTCGCTGCTGGCCTTCACCAACCCGTCGGTGAACTCCTACCACCGCCTGGTCCCGGGCTTCGAGGCGCCGGTCAACCTCGTCTACTCCCAGCGCAACCGCTCGGCCGCGATCCGCATCCCGATCACCGGCTCCAACGCCAAGGCCAAGCGCATCGAGTTCCGCGCGCCCGACCCCTCCTCCAACCCGTACCTGGCCTTCGCCGCCATGCTGATGGCCGGCCTCGACGGCATCCGCAACAAGATCGAGCCGCTGGAGCCGGTCGACAAGGACCTCTACGAGCTGGCCCCCGAGGAGCACGCCAACGTCCCGCAGGTGCCCGCCTCCCTCCCGGCCGTCCTCGACGCCCTGGAAGCCGACCACGAGTACCTGCTCGCCGGCAACGTCTTCACCCCGGACCTGATCGAGACCTGGATCGACTTCAAGCGCACCAACGAGATCGCCCCCATCGCCCTCCGCCCGCACCCCCACGAGTTCGAGCTGTACTACGACCTGTAGGGGCGCCTCCGACCTGCGGAAACGCAGTTCGACCTCTCATCGTTTCCGCAGGTCAGACAAGGTTCTGACCTGCGGAAACGCCTGGAGAGGGGTCGGCTGCGACACCCCTGGGGCTCGCGATGTGGAATGAGAGTGCACTGGGTTCGATCTCCGCAGGAGTTCTGTGTAGTGCCGGCGGCTCGGGCAGCGCCGCCTCGTTCTTCTGATCCTGTCCCTACCGTCTACGCGGCATGAGTCCGGACCGTCTACGCGGCATGAGTCCGGCTTCGAAGGCGACGATCGCCAGGTGGACGCGGTCCCGGGCTTCGAGCTTGGCGAACAGGCGCGCGACATGCGTCTTCGCGGTCGCCGCGCTGATCACCAGCCGCTCGGCTATCTCAGTGTTCGACAGTCCCTGTCCGACCAGTGCCAGCACCTCGCGCTCCCGGTCGGTGATCCCCGCGAGGAGACGTGGGTCCGCAGCGGGCTCGGCGTCCGGTTCGGGGGCCGCGGGGCGGGACGTCCCGGCGAAGTCCGCGATCAGCCGTCGGGTCACGCTCGGTGCGATCAGCGCGTCGCCCGCGGCCACCACGCGGATCGCTCCCAGGATCGCGTCCAGGGCCATGCTCTTGAGCAGGAATCCGCTGGCCCCGGCGCGCAGTGCGCCGTAGACGTACTCGTCGTCGTCGAAGGTCGTCAGCACCAAGACCTTGGGCGGGTCCGGTTCGGCGGTCGCCTGCCGGGTCGCCTCGATCCCGTCCATATCCGGCATCCGGATGTCCATCACCACGACGTCCGGCCGCAGTTCACGCACCAGGCGCACCGCCTCGCGGCCGTCGCCGGCCTGGCCGACCACCTCCAGGTCGTCGGTGTCGCCGATCAGGATCCCGAGCCCGACCAGCATCAGCGGCTGGTCGTCGACCAGCAGCACCCGCACGCTCATGCCGGGAGCCTCGCAGCCACCCGGAATCCGCCCTCCGAACGCCGGCCCGCGCTGAA
This sequence comes from Kitasatospora sp. NPDC127121, assembly GCF_042677305.1. Lineage (NCBI taxonomy): Bacteria > Bacillati > Actinomycetota > Actinomycetes > Kitasatosporales > Streptomycetaceae > Kitasatospora > Kitasatospora sp. NPDC127121. Next base: position 97,979 of record NZ_JBHXTQ010000008.1, read on the forward strand.
CTGGCCGGACAGCAACGTCACCCGCTCGCGCATGCCGAGCAGGCCGAAGCCGCTGCCGCCGGCCCCCGCCGTGAACCTCGGACGGCCCGGCCCGCCGAGACCGTCGTCCCCGTCGTCCACCACCTCGATCGTCACCCCTTCCGGCTCGTAACCGACCGCGACCCGGCACGTCCGCGCACCGGAATGCCGCACCACGTTCGTCACCGACTCCTGGACGATCCGGAACGCCGACAGTTCGATCTCCGGCGGCAGTGGACGCCGCTCGCCCCGCCAGGTCACATGGACCCGCACCCCGGCGCCGGCCGTGCGTTCGGCGAGCTGCGGGACGTCGGCCAGGCTGCTGGCCGGCGCCAGCGGAGCGGCCTGTGGCATGGCGTCATCCGGCTCGGCGCGGCGGAGCGCCCCGAGCATGCGCTGCAGCTCCAGCAGCGTCTCCCGGCTGGTGGTCTCGATGCCGGTCAGCGCCTGCCGCGTCTGCTCGGGCTTGGTCTCCACGACCCGCGCCGCCGCTCCCGACAGCACCGTGATGATCCCGATGCTGTGCGCGACGCTGTCGTGCAGCTCGCGGGCGATCCGCAGCCGCTCGGCCAAGACGACGCGGGCCGCGGTCTGCTCCTGCAGGGCTTCGAGGTATTCACGGCGTTTGCGATACACGCCCCCGAAGACCCACGCGACCGCGAACCACAACGCGAACCCCCCGGCCCACTGGACCGCGTCGCTGACGGACTGCTCGCGGGTGTGGATGTCGTTGACGAGCGCGGCCGCGACGCCCGCGACGGAGCCGACGGCGGCAGCCTTCGGCCGCCGGACGGCGAGGTACCCGCCCAAGCCGACGAGCAGGACGAACACGATCGAGGGCCGCGCGCCGAAGGCGTCGCCGAGGACTGTTTCGCCCAGAACCGCCGCGAAGACCGCCGCCGGCAGGCGGCGCACCAGCAGAACCGGCAGGGCGAGCACGATGTACAGACCGATCATCTGGGCGGGCTCGAGGTCGGGGAACCGGAACAGGCCGTTCTCAGGGGTCGGCATCGTCAAGGGGAGCATCAGCGCGTACGAGCAGGCAGTGGCCAGTACCACGGCCTGTGACGTCAGCCAGGTCACGCGCTTCGATGTCGAGAGACGCTGGAGAAGCTGTTCCATACGGAGATCGTATTCAGTGGCATCGGCTCTGCGCGTCGCCCCGGGGATGTACGCCGGATACGCCCCCGGGCCGATGACCTGGGAAGAGGTGACATCCGCCGGCCGACGCGGTGGATCGTGGTCCGTTCCTAGGTTCATGGTCATGACGAATGCACCGATGATCGACCTCCGCGACGCGACGAAGAAGTACGACGACGGCCCACCCGCACTGGCCGGCGTCACCTTGTCCGTGGCGGCTGGTGAGTGCGTGGCGATCCTCGGCCATTCCGGCAGTGGCAAGTCCACGCTGCTGAACCTGATCGCGGGTCTGGACAAGCCTTCCAGTGGCACCGTGACCGTCGACGGCACCCGCGTCGACCAGCTCGGCGAGGCCGGTTCGGCGAAGTACCGCCGGGCCTCCATCGGCATGATCTTCCAGTTCTTCAACCTGCTGGACGACCTGACCGTATTGGACAACGTCATGGTTCCGGCACAGCTGGCCGGGATGGGCAAGCGCGAAGCGCAGCGGCGGGCCGTCGAGCTGCTCGGCTCGCTGGACATCGACCGGCATGTCAATGCCTATCCGCAGCGGCTGTCCGGCGGGCAACGGCAGCGGGTGGCGGTGGCCAGGGCCCTGATGAACGAGCCGGCGCTGCTACTGGCCGATGAGCCGACCGGCGCCCTGGACTCGAGCTCGGCCGAGGACGTGCGCCAGCTGCTGCTGGAGCTGAACAGCGATGGCCAGACCATCCTGCTGGTCACCCACGACGTGCAGTTGGCCGCGAGCACCGCGCGCCGCACGATCGAGTTGGTGGACGGCGCGGTCGAGCGGGACGTGGTCAACACCGCCGGCGGCGCCACCGTCAACAGCTCGGCGGGAGCGGTCCGGTGAGCGCCCTGGGCAAGGTCGTACGTTCCGGCGTGGGCCGCCGTCGGGTCCAGTCCATCGTCATGGCCCTGACCACGTTCGCCGCGGTGACGTCCTCAGTACTCTCCCTCGGTCTGCTGACTGTCGTGCAGGCCCCGTTCGAGCACGCTTTCAGTGCCCGGAACGGGGCGCACCTGGCGGTCCAGTTCGACAGTTCGAAGGTCACGGCCGCGCAGGCCGCCGCCACCGCGCACGCCGCCGGCGTCACCGAGGCGGCCGGGCCGTACCCGGTCGCCGCCGCCCTGGACACAACCATCGGCACGGACTGCCCCAAGAACGATTTCGCCGGTACTGACAACCATCCGATCACCGTCACCACCCGGCCCGACCTGGGCAGCACCTCCGGGATGGACCAACTGGCGCTGACCCAGGGGCGCTGGCCGACGAGCCCGGACGAGATCGCCCTGCCGTGGCAGCACTATGCCACCGACTGCTTCGGCAGTTCAGTGGTGTTCTCCTCCCTGCCGGGCAAGCCGTCGTTCAAGGTCGTCGGCTTCGGCGGCTCGGTGACCGACAGCGCGACCGCCTTCGCCACCGCCGACGGTTTCGCGCGGCTCACCGCCGCCGGTGCCAAGTCCGACGAGCAGATGCTCTACCGGTTCGCCGAGGCCGGGACCGCCACCGACATCGCCACCGACAAGCAGGCGGTGGCCGCCGCCGCGCCGGCCGGTGCGGTCGAGGGCGGACAGTCGTACCTGACCACGGAGCAGCAGGCGACCGGCAACGCCAAGGCCTACGTGCCGTTCCTGATCGGCTTCGGGATCCTCGGGCTGTTCATGTCGGTGCTGATCATCTCGATCGTGGTCAGCGGGGCTGTGGCCTCGGGAATCCGGCGCATCGGGATTCTGAAGTCGTTGGGCTTCACCCCTTCGCAGGTGGCCCGCGCCTACACCGCGCAGGCCATGATCCCAACGACACTCGGCGTGGTGCTCGGCACGGTTTTCGGCAACCTCCTGGCTGTGCCGATCCTGGACGGGGCCACCAAGCAGCTCGGCGCGGCCCGTACCACGATTCCGTTGTGGGTCAGCGCCGTGGTATCGCTGGGCACCCTGCTGACCGTCGGCGTCACAGCTTTGATCCCGGCACTGCGAGCCGGCCGGATGTCGACGGTGCGGGCCCTGGTGGTCGGCCGCGCCCCCAAGGCCGGAGGCGGTCAGGCGGCGCAGCGTCTGGCCTCGCGGCTGCCGCTGCCCCGGGCCATGTCGCTGGGGCTGGCCCAGCCGTTCGCCCGGCCGGCCCGGGCCGTCCTGGTCGGTACGGCGGTGCTGTTCGGCGTGGTGAGTGCCACGTTCGCGGTGGGGCTGGGGACCGGGTTCAACAAGTACCTGGACGCCAGCACCTCAGGCTTCAACGTCGCGTCGGAGATCGCGATACCCACAGCCGACGTGGGCGTGCCCTGGGGTCTCTACGGCCCCAACGACCCGCGCACCCCGCACCTGGACGCCGCCAAGGTGGCCGCCGCGCTCGTCGGAATCCCGGGCACGAAGGCCGCGTTCGGCTGGGGCGAAAGCGGCGCGGCCATGGTCGGCGCTCCGCCCGGCGGCGAACCGCCGAAGGTGTTCACGGTCACCGGCGACTTCTCCTGGACGCACCTGGAGCTGGTGTCCGGCCGCTGGTACTCGGCGCCCGGCGAGGCCGTGGTCGGCGACAAGCTGGCCACGACGGCGGGGATCCACGTCGGTGACGACGTCACCGTGACGCAGCAGAACAAGCAACTGCCGCTGAAGGTCGTCGGCATCAACTTCGACACCAACCAGGGCGACTACACCGTCATGACGGATGCGGCCACCTTCACCGCCGCCGGTCTGCCCCCGCACATCGACCAGTTCAACGTCGAGCTGACCGACAACGTCAACGGATCGGACTGGTCCACCTCGGCCGCCGCCGCGCTGACCCCGCTGAACGCCTCGGTCCAGTCGAACTCGAGCTCGGGCAAAAACATCGTGATGCTCACCATGAGCGCCCTAGTGGCCACGCTCACGCTGATGATGACCGCGGTCGCCGCGCTCGGGGTGCTGAGCATGGTGGTGCAGGACACCCGGGAGCGGGTCCATGACCTGGGGATCCTCAAGGCCCTCGGGATGACACCCAAGCAGACCATCGCGATGGTCCTGACCTCGGTGACACTCACCGGCCTGATCGCCGGGTTGATCGGGGTCCCGCTCGGGGTCGCGGTGGAGAAGGCGACGCTGAACCCGATGGGGAACGCGATCGGCCGACACCTGCCGCCGAGCGTGACCCACACCTACACCGCCGGGCTGCTCATCCCCCTGCTGGCCGGCGGGATCGTGATCGCCCTGCTCGGGGCACTGCTGCCGGCCGGCTGGGCGGCCCGGTCGCGGACCGCCACCACGCTGCGGACCGAGTAGGACCGAGCAGGACCGAGCAGAGCCGCTGGTCGCCGCGGCAAGAACGCCGATGCCGACCTCCCCCGGTTGACGCCCTCGGGAGGTCGGCATTCCGGCGTTTCCCCTCAACACAGAGGCACTGGATGACGCGAGCAATGTGGACGGCGCATACGAGCCGGTTCGAAGTTCGGTAGCACTGCGTAGCGCCCTGCAGCGACCAGCCAACGCGATCCCTCGTCACTGCTCCGCACTTCTCGACTCATCTCATCCGTTGAAGCCCCCGCGTGTGCACTGGCTGTGAAATGATCTTCCATGCGACCATCATTTGCGCAGGTCAGAGGCATGTTCGATCAGAACTACGACCTCTAAGTCGCGGTTGTCGATCCAAACCCCCGTCGCCCTCGCCACAGAGGGCGGCGGGGGTTCGGGTTGGCGGCCACGCGGGACATCCGGACGGACCGGACACCCGGTCCGCCCGTGTCCGACGCACTCCGCAGTTCCCGCCCAGCCCGGCCGACGCGACGCGGCCGGGCCGTGTCGTGTCGTGTCGTGTCGCGCCGGGCTATTCGAGGTCGACGAACAGCTCGGCCTCGAAGGCCCGGTGAGCCATCGGGCAGACCGGCTTCCAGAACCGGTCCAGCCGCACCTCCCCGGACGGGTTCGGGGTCGGCTCCGGCGCCGGGCGCGGCCGACGGGGACGCCGGGGCGGCACCGTCGCCGTGGGCGGCCGGCGGTCCGCCGGCCGGGTGTTGACGTTGTGCCCGATGCGCTTGCGCTGCGTCCGAATCATGGCGTTCTCCTTGATCACGTGTTGCGTCCTCCAATGCGCCGACGCGCCCCCGGACATTCGATTCCGCGCCAGTCGGGCAAATGTCCGAACATACGGCGCCGATCGCTCCGACATTCGACACGGGAACCAGCCGGGTGAGGTGAGTGCAGCGTGGCAGAAGGGCCGCGGGTTGCCAACCCACAGGAGTTAACTGAACGTTAATCGCCGATCGGCGGCCCGTGGCATGCTTTCCGGTGTCGGCCGAACCGGCCGACCGCGGAGGGTCGCGAAAGGGGGCGACAAGCATGGATTTTCACATCTTGGGGCGGGTGGAAGTCCTCCAGGGGGAAACCCCGGTGAGGATGCAGCACAAAACCCTGCAGTTCCTCGCCGCCCTGTTGCTGGCGCCCGGCCAGTGCGCCTCTCACTCGGAGATCACGAACTGCGTCTGGCCGGGCGAGAATTCGAACGCGGTCCGAATTCGCCAGTATTCACACAAGTTGCGGCATGCCATTCCGGACATCTCCGTCGAGAACGGTGACGGGTTCTGCCGGATTCAGGTGGACACCCATCGGATCGATTACCTGCGTTCCCAGGGACACGTGGACCGGGCAGCCGACGCGCCGGACCCGTCGGTCCGGCTCACGGAGCTCAGGTCAGCACTCGGGGAGTGGCGGGGAGTACCCCTGGAAGGCCTTCCCGGCCCTGGATTCGCCCGGAGCCGGGAAGCTCTCCTGGCCCAGCTCCGGGACACCACCTCCGGCTGCGTCCGGGCCGAGCTGGAGTGCGGGCAGTACGGTGCCGCGCTCCGTCGCGTCCACGAGGCGCGTGAGCGCTGGCCGGCCAGCGAGACGCTGCTCGAACTGAACGTTCGGATCCTGGAGGCCCAGGGCCGGCCGGACGAGGTCGAGCCGCTGCTGACCGCCTGGGAGCGGCGGTTCGGACGGTCCACCGTGCACCTGCTGCTCGCCCCCGAAGCGACGTACGAGCCGCCGCGCGCGCGGTCTGTGCCCCGCCAGCTTCCGCCCCAGCCGCCCGACCTGGTCGGCCGGGACGCCCAGGTCGACCAGGTCAGCAGCACCCTGCTGGGCCGGACGAGAGGCCGCTCCAGGATCGCAGTGGTCTCCGGTATGCCCGGGATCGGCAAGACGCTCCTGGCGGTCAGGACGGCGGGCGAGGTCCAGCAGTACTTCCCCGACGGCACCCTCTACGTCGACCTCGGCGGCTTCTCGTCGCGGGAGCCTGAGCGCTACGAGCATCTGCTCGCCAGGTTCCTCAACGACCTCGGCGTGCGGCCGACCACCTCCACGCGGGACGGCATGCTCGCCGCCTACCGCACCACGCTCGCGGACCGGGCCGTCCTGCTGATCCTGGACAACGCCCTCGACGAACAGCACGTTCAGCGTCTCCTGCCGGGGCCGGGAAGCAGCGCCGCGATCGTCACCAGCCGCCGCCAGCTGCACAGCCTGTGGGTCAACGAGGGTGCCGACATCGTCAACCTCACTCCGCTGAACCGGCCCGCCGCAGTCGAACTGCTGCGGATCCAGCTCGGCGAACAGCGGATGAAGCTGGCCACCCCGTTCGTCGAGGACTTCGTCCAGTACTGCGCGGGGATGCCCCTGGCGCTGGCGATCACCGCCGCGCAGATCCTCAGGCGCCCGGCACAGGCGCTCGGGGACGTCAGCCGCGGCCTCCGCGAGGAGAGCACCCGGCTGCACCAACTCGACCTGGGCACGGAGGAGACGAGCGTCCGGCTGATGTTCGAGACCTCGTTCAAACTCCTGCCCTCGAAGGCGCAGCACCTCTTCTGGCAGCTGGCAGTGCACCCGGGCCCCACCATCAGTTGGACCACCGTACGTGCGCTCCGGCCGGACGACCCGGTCGGCACCAGCGACGCGTTCGACGAGATCGTGAGCATGAGCCTGGTGTCCGAGATCTCCGACTCCCGCTACGCCCTACACGACCTGATCCGGGTCTACGCCGGCGATCTGGCCGCGCGGCGGAGCGAGTCCGAGCGGGCCGAAGTGGCGGAACGGATCTTGGAGTTCCTGCTGCAGAACGCCGCGGCCTGCGACCGCCTACTGGACTCTGCCCGGGACCTACCGATCGGCGAGCCGCGCGGAATCCGCGTCGACGTCCCGACGGATACCGCCGGGGCGATGGCCTGGTTCGAGGCCGAGTACTCGACGCTCACGGCCGTGATCGGGACGGCCGAGGCCCGCCGACTCGACCGCTACACCTGGCTGCTGCCGATGGTGCTGGTCCCTTTCCAATGGCGCTCCGGCCGCAACCTGGACATCCTCCGCCATCTGACCGGCGCCCTCGAAGCGGCCCGACGGGTCGCGGCACCGGCAGACGTCGCCATGGTCCACCGGATGCTCGGCGGCACCCATCGTCGCCTCGGGGACCTCGCCCGGGCGACTCGTGAACTGCGCAGCGCGGTACGCCTGAGCGAGGAGAACGGAGATGTCCGCGGCGCCGCCCTCGGCCACCACACGCTCGGGGTCATGCTGCGTGAGAACGGCGCGCCGGGCGAGGCGCTCGAACACCTCACCCTGGCACTGACCGCGTTCGGGGAGCTCGACGACATCCTCGGTCAGGGCGCGGCGCTGAGCGGCATCGGCGTCGCCCACTACGACCTCCGGCGGTACAGCGTCGGCTTGGACTACTGCCGGCGGTCGTTGACCCTGCTGGGCAGCACGGACGATGTCAACGGCCAGGCGTACGCGTTGTTCAGCCTGGGCCGGATCCAGGTGGCACTCGGCGACCACCGGATCGCCGTCACCGACTTCGTCCGCGCGGTGCGGCTGTACCGGTCGCTGACCTACCCGAGCCGGGAGGCCAGGACCCTCGTCTGGCTCGCCGACACCCTCGTCCTTGCCGGTCGGCCCCTGATGGCGGCCCAGGCGGTCGCCCAGGCCCGGTCCCTGTTGGTCAGGCTCGGCGAGAGCGATCCCGACTCGGCCGTCGAACGCCTGAGGTCCCAGCTGTGACGGCCGGACGGCCGGGGTCCGCCCGGTGGCTCAGGTCCGCCACAGGCCGCGACGGTAGTAGGCGGTCGGATCGGGCTCCGCCGCCTTCGGAGACGGGGCCGATCCGAACGCTGGCAGCATCGGCCGCAGGTAGCCGGGCAGCTCGTCCACCACCGTCGGGCGTTCGCGCGGGTCGAGGGAGACCATGGCAAGCCCCAGGCTCCGGAGGTCGTCGGGCATCACGGCTCGAAGGCCGGCCGGGAACGCCCGTTCGGTGCCGTCGAACGGGTACTCCACGTCGGCGTACGGCAGCTCGCCGGTGACCATCTGGAACAGCAGGGCGCCGAGGGCGAAAACGTCGACCCGAGGGGTGAGCACCGCGTCCGGCAGGTACTGCTCAGGCGATGCGTACCTCTTGCTCCCACACGGCAGCTCCCGGCTGTCGCCCGATACTGCGGAAATCCCCACGTCCAGCAGCCGCACGCAGCCGTCGAACTGGATCATCACGTTCTTGGGCGTGACGTCACAGTGGACGTACCCCTTCGCGTGCAGTCGGCCGAGGATGTCGCAGAGCTGCCCGATGACCGAGACCGCTGCCAGCACGGGAACCGGCTCGTGCTCCTCGATCCACTGGGCGACCGTGACGCCGTCAACCAGTTCCATGACCAGGAATCTCCGGCCACTTCGACCGATTTCGCCCCAGTCGAAGACCTTGGGGATTCCCCGGATCTCCAAGATGTCCAGCATCCGATTGCATTCCTGGTCCATGAGATTGCTGTAATGGCCGTAGTCGGTAGTCAGGTCGAACGTCCGAGCGGTCTGCAATTTGATCGCCACCTCCCGCCCGACCGCAATATCCCGACCGACGAAGATCTCACCCATACCTCCCTTGCCGAGCTCTCGGATCACCTTGTAGCGGCCTTTACGCCCATTGAGCATTGCCCCAAGAACCAACGCACTCGCTCCATACGGAAGAGAAAGCGCCCCGGCCGGCTCGGCCGAACACCGGGGCCCAGAAAAGTGAGGTCAGTATGACAGCCGGTTGGCCGCCCGAAGGACTGGTCGGTGATTCCTCCGCCGTCCGGATAAGTCTCGGCATGTTCGGCCCGGAGCAATACCGCTGCCCGGCGTCCGACGTGTTCAAGGCCCGCGGACTCCGTGCCCGTGAACGGCCCCGGTGGAAGCCCGAGGCCCTGGAGGCGTTCACCAACGGCCCGTTCATGGCGGCGGCCGACGAACTCGAACGGACGGTGGACGAGCCGCCGCCGAGCGCACCGCGTCGCGGCCAGCCGCGTCCGGTGCACGACGGCGTTCGGCAGTGGACCGAACACGCGCTGCGCATGTACCGCGAGGCGTTCCCGGACGACTCCGGACTCCGCCCCGCCCGCGCGCCGTGGGTCTACCGGCACCAGGGGCCGGCGCCGGACGGCCCGAACGGCGTGGAGTACCGGATCACCGCCTGGGGCCGGTACTTCGAGTCTCCCGACGCTCGACTGCGTGAGCTGCGGCTGCCCGTCAACCGGCTTCGGGACCGCACCGATGCCGAACGCGCCGTGGCCGCCCTCGTCGCGGCGGAGGGAACGTCCGACCCGCGGGTCGAGCAGGTCAGGGTCGTCCAGTTCGCGCTCTCCGACGGGCGGGCGCAGAGTGTCTTCGAGGGCACCCGGCTGGAGGCTGTAGCGGCTCACCGGGCCCACGGGGCGCCGGCCGTACGGGCGTTGCTCGACGGCCGCGAGTACCGGCCCGGCTCGGCCTGCGCCTCGTGCGCCGTCGCCCCGGCCTGCCCCTCCCTCCGGCGCGCGGGCGGCCTGCTCGGCGTCTCGGACCGGAGCCGGCCGCGCCGCACCTGGTCCTCGACCACCGGCCGGGCGCACCGCAGCTGTCCGGCCCGCGGCTACCTGCGCGGCCTGCGGCTTCCGGTCGACGGCAACCGGGAGCGGGGCGCCGCCGCCGAGCGCGGACGGGCGATCCACGCCTTCCTCGCGGAGCGGCACGGGCAACGGCCGCACGCCCCGTGCCGAACCGAGATCCCGGACGACTGGGTGCCCGAGGGCTACCGGCTCCCGGACGAGGAGCGCCGGCTCGGAGCCCGGCTGCTGCGCCATCACGCCGAGGTCTGCCCGCTGCGCATCGCCGGGCCGCAGTCGCGGGTCGAGGTCGAGCCCAAGCTCGCGTTCGACGACACAGCGGCCGACCTCGTCGTCCTGACGGAGCCCGATCTGCTGTACCAGGAGAGGAACGGGGCCTGGGTCTGGCGGGAGACGAAGACCTCCGGCAGCGACCGCACCTGCCGCGATCCGTTGGCCTCGTACCCCCAACTCGCCCTGGCCCTCAGGATCATCGGCGCCGGCGCACTCGCCGACGGGCAGGCGGGGCAGGCCGGCGGCCGGGTCGAACTGGAGGTTCTCCAGCCAGGCGGCGTCGACCTCCACACCCTCGATCCGTTCGACCCCCGAACCCGCGCCGCCGCCGAGGCGGCGGTGCGCGAGCAGGTGGCGGGCTGGCACTCCGAGGACCTGTTCGCGGCCGTCCCCGGCCCGGACTGCGCGGGCTGCGAGATGGCCCGGTGGTGCTCGGCACGGCAGCCCCGACAGGCCGCTCCGGAGGCCACACCGTGACCGTGGACGGGTCCTCGGACACCGAACTGCTCGCCGCGGTGGCACGAGGGGTGATCGACCTGACGACCACCCAACCATCGACGTTCCGACTGCCGTACCCGCCGAGCCTCCAACTCGCCCTGGACCGCGTGGTCCTGGACGCGATCATCCGTCGCGCACCGGCGCCCCGCAGCGTGCCGGAGCTGCTGCGCTGGTGCCGCGGACGGGCACCTGAGGAGTGGATGACCCTCCCCCGCGACTTCCTCACCCCCGGCGCCCGCCTGATCCACCGTGCGGCAGGCGAGCCGACGCGGACCTGCGCCGAGCTGGCCTCGCTGGGCGCTCTCGGCGTAGTGGAACAGGAGGCGGAATCCCTCATGGCCCGGCTCGCCGACAACTGCGGCAGCCCCGCCAGGTTCACGCAGTGCCGTGATTTCCTGATCCGCAAACCGGTCGTCCTGCGGTTCGACCCGGTGGAGATGCTGCAGCCGTCCCGGGCGCAGGCCTGGCGACTGGTCAAGGACTTCTACGGCCCGGTGCCCAGCCACCTCCCGGCCGACGGACTGGTGCACTGCTGTTCCGGGTGCGGCCTGCTCGCCAAGGCCGAGACGACGGACGGCCCCTGGTGCGAGGGCGGCTGCGCCCCCGATGAGCGCAAGCTCGAAGTCTCGCACCAGCCCGGCCAGGCGCTGGTTCTGCCCTTGGCGTTGCGGCTCTTCGTCGCCCTCCCGGGCCGCACCGAACTGGCGGTCCGCTCCCGCCTCGGGGACCGTACCGGCCCGTTCGCGGCAGGGCTCGGCGTCCACCAGATCCCGGGCCGCAACGGGGCGTTGCGGGCCTACCAGGTCCACGACCGGGAGCAGCCGGGGCCGGCTGCGCTGCGGGCGGCCGAGGTGGCCGCCGGACTCGGCGGACAACTGGACGTCGTCGTACCGGACAGCCGGGCGGCGAGCCCGGCGTACCGGCGGGCTTTCGACCAGGCGCTGCCGGTCGGCGCACGGGTGCGCCTGATGTCCGTCAGCGAGTTCACCGCACGCGAGTCGACCGATGGAATGCGGAGGGGTCATGCGTAGCACCGCCCAGTCCCTGACCGAGGTGGTCAACCAACTGTCGGACGCATCCGACGGGTTGCATCCGCCGCGACTGCAGTCCCTGTGCGAGATCGAGATCGGGCTCCACCTCCAGGAGAGGTTCGTGCCCGGCGCGCCGGCCGCGGACGCCTGGGCCCTGTTCAGCGGCTATCCGTTCGCCCGAGCCTGGGGAGCGGTCGATCCGGCCGGGGAACGGACTCTCCGCACCGCCCGGCACACCCTGTGGACCTGGGGACGCCGACTGGCCTGGACCGAAGCGCTGGAGGAGTACCAGCGACTCGACCGCCAGCTGCGCGCCTACGAGGTCAAGGATCCGGACCGTCCGGCCGTCCGCCGCCCCTCGCTGTCCGTGGCCCCGGACCGCTGGGAGGTCTACGACCGGCTCCTCCGGGCGGCCCCGGTGTTCGCTGGACGGCCCCTGTCGGTCGCCGGCCCCGGTCGGCACGCCTTCCCGATCGGCCGCCACCTGACCAGCGTCCGGCTCCCGGCCTCCAGCCCGCCTCCCCCGGTGCGCCACGACCTGGCGGCGCCACCGGCCAACAACGGCGAACCGCTCACCTTCGAGTGGTGCGAACTGCTCGACACGGCAGCCTTCATGGACGCCCGGCTGTCCGAGAACTGGGTCGGCCGCCTGACAGCCGTCCGCCTCTTCACTCGCCGGAACGGGCGCTTCCGGCGTTCCGAGAGCTTCGAAGTGGCCCGGCTCCAGCACCTGTTGGGCATCGTCGGCGCCGGTAAGAGCACCCTGCGGGACGTCCTGGCGGTACACCTGGCTCGCCGCGGCCTCCGGGTCACCGTGGTCGTCGGGGACGTGGCCGAGCAGCTCAGGCTGGTCCGGCTGTACAACACGTACGTGCCCGACACGGCCGCCCCCGTGATCGGGGCCTCCAGCCGCCAACAGCACGCCGAACGACTGCACCGGCGCCTGGTCGGCAGCGGTCGGCGCAACCTGCTCGCCCACGACGACCCCGGGTTCGGCTACCTCAGCACCTCGTGCGCGGTGAACGCGCTGCGCTACGAGGACGGACAACTCGCCGACGACCTCCTGGACTTCACCGAGGCCCCGTGCACCCGGCTGCAGGCACCCAACCGCCGGCGCGACGCCCGCGACGATTCGTGGAGCCGACAACCACTGGCCTGCCCGTTCTGGTCCGGCTGCCCCCGCCACCACGGCGCCCGGGAACTCGTCGGCGCGACCGTCTGGGTCGCCACCATCGCCAGCCTGATCGACTCGGCGGTGCCGCACCCGCAGAACCACGAACGGATCCGCTACCTCGAACTCGCGTGCCGTCGCAGCGACCTGGTGATCGTCGACGAGGCGGACCGGGTGCAGATGCAGCTCGACAGGATGTTCGCCCCGGCCATCCCCCTGATCGCCGACAGGCCCGACAGCCGGTCCTTCCTCTACGACGTCAACCAGCACCGGCTCCGGGAACTGGCGGGCGCCGGCCAGATCCAGCTGTCCAACCGTGATGTGGAGAACTGGTCCGCCGCCGTCAACACCACCCAGACCGCCGCCGACCGACTGGTCGCCATGCTGGTCAGCAACCACGGCCTGCGCACCTGGGTCAGGATCGGGTACTTCAGCGCGTGGACCCTCCAACTCCGCCTGTTGGAGGAGCGGTACCCGCTCCCGGAGGACCGTGACGACACGCCCGCCGACACCGCGGAGCCAGTGGCGGAGCACCCGCACAGGGAGCCCCGGCGGAAGCTCACCGAGGTCCTGGACGCATTCCGGGACAACCCCTTCGGCGACCGGCGGCCGCCCACCCCGGAGGGCGCGCAGCTCACCAGCCTGCTCGGCGAGCTCCTGCACACCACCTACCGCACGAACACCCGGACCCGACTGAAGGAGGTGCTCTGCCAAGTTTTCGACCTCGATCCCCTGTTGGAGCCCACGGCGGCCGGCCGCGAGCGCTACGAGCGGCTGTGCAGGCGGGCGAGCGGCGAGCCGGACGAAGCCGAGGAGAACACCGGCCGCGGCCGGGCGGCGACCAGGCGCAGGCGGAAGGACCGGCTGCCGCCGAACCCGCAGGACTGGCTCGAACTGATGTTGAACCGATTCGAATTCACACTCCTGCTGAGCGCGCTGGAGCCCCGGCTCGCCCTGGTCAACGCGATGTGGCCGCGCGTCGCGGCGGCCCTCAACCTGGGGTTCAACGAGATGTACCGCCGGCCGCTGGACTACGGGCCGATGGTGCCCGAGGCCCCGATGGGCAACGTCATCGGCTTCCAGTTCCTGATGGACGGCCCCGACCCGGGCGGGGTCCGCAGCGGGGAGCTCCGCTTCTTCCGGTGCAGCGGGGTCGGCCGGGAACTGCTCCGGGTGATGCCCGACCTGCCGACGGTGGACGGCCGCCCCGGCACCAACGTGTTACTGATGTCGGGCAGCAGCTGGGCCGGCCGCTCCAGCCGCTACCACATCCAGGTGCCGATCGGCGCCATCATCGAGCCGGATCCCCGGGAGCTGGACCGGATCGCCGAACAGAGTGAGTTCCGTTTCGAGTTCATCCGCGAGGATTGCGGGTGCCGGTCCCGCTGCCGATGCGAGTTCGCCAACGAGGCGCAGCGGCTCTCCGGCGAGCCGCTCGACCAGCGGGCGGACGTGCTGCGCCGGATGGTCACCGTCCTCGGCAGGAACGACCACGGATCGAGTCGACTCCAGGAGGAACTGAAGCTCCTCCCGGAGAGCCGCCGACACATCCTCCTCCTGGTCGGGAGCTACGAGGAGGCCGCGGTGGTGGCGGACACCCTGCACGCCCTCAACAAACGCTGGAAGGGCCGGGTGTGGCGCCTCGCCGCCGACGACGATCCGGGCGCCGGCACCTGGGCGGAGGACGACGAGAACCACGCGCCCGTCCTGCGCAGGGGCGACGTCGAGACGCTCTCCAGGACCAAGGCCGAGATCCTGGTGGCCCCCCTGCTGGCGGTCGAGCGGGGGCACAACATCCTCGATGTCGACAAGCAGCACGCGGCCATCGGGTCCGTCTACTTCCTCGCCCGGCCCAATCCGCGCCCCGACGACCTCGCCCTGGCCGTACACGCGATCAACGACTGGATCGTCCGGGCCGTCGGGAACGGGGAGTTCGACGGCTGGGTGCGGAGCGAGTCCACTCCGGGCCGCGGCGCCCGCAAGGTCCGGGACCAGGCCCGCTCCCGGTGGTACGCCGTCCTCGCCCGGAGCCTGGCCTGGAGCCGCCTGGGCGACGACGACCGTCACCAGGTCACCTGGGACCTCCTGGTGCTCATCTGGCAAGTGATCGGCCGTTCCGTCCGGGGCGCGGTCCCGACCCGGGTGGCCTTCGTCGACGCCGCCTTCGCGCCCAACCTGGCGGCCGGCCGACCGGCCGACGAACCGGACACCCCGCGGACCAGCCTCCTGCACAGCATCCACGCCGTCCTCAAGCCCTACTTCAGCCCGGGCGCCGCCGTCCCCGAGGCCGACCGCCACATCGTCCAGGCGCTCTACCGGCCGCTGTGGACGGCTCTCGACCGCTGCCTGAGCACCCTCGACAACGAGAGGAACACCGCATGTACCAGCTGATCAGCACGACCGCGTACGAGCCGGACCCGCACACCGGCCCCTGGATCGAGCCCTACCGGATGATCGGATTCCCCGACGAGTGGCGGGAGGAGTTCCTCGGGCTCTACCGTCGACGCTGGCGTCGGCGGGAGCAGCCCGTCGGCCTTCCGGTCCGCAAGCTCAACGAGCTGCTGCGCGCCACGGCCCCGGGGCTGATCGCCACCGGCCGGGGAGCCGGCGGCAGCGCCGAGGTGCCCTGGTTCTACGCCTCCCAGGACATGCCCGCCAAGCTGGTCGGCCCCCTGCTGGCCTCCTGGGTGATGACCCTGCCGCCGCTCGACGACACCGACGCCGAACGCGCGACCGACCACCGGGCGGCCCTGGACCGGGCTCTGGCGCTGATCGACGAGCACAGCCCGCAGTGGCGGCACGAGTCCGTGGACCTCACCGCCGCCCGGCTCACCGACGGTGGCACCGCCCAGCCCGACCGCAGGCTCTACCACCTGCTGCCCGAGCAGATCGGGGCCAGGCTCGCCGCCCGCCCGCTGCGTCTGGGCGGCGTCGACCTGTCCTTCCGGCTGGTCACCCGGGAGCAGGGCGTCGAGCTGGTGAGCTGGCCGCCGCGCCAGTACACCCGCGGGAAGCGCATCTGGCACTACTCGGCGCTGGTGACCGTCACCGTGCAGACGGTGCCGTTCGCCTCGCGCTTCCGCGTGCACGTCGACTACGGGATCCGCCGCTGGGCGAGCGGATCACAGGTCTGGCTGCCCCCCGGCCGCGGCGCCACCGTCCTGCTCGACACCCCGCTGCCCTGGCCCGGCGACCACGGCCCGCGCCAGCGCCTCACCGCCAACAAGCTGGCCTTCAACCGCCGCCTCGGCATGCCCGCCTGGCGCCGGCACAGCCTCGTCGAGCTGCTGCCCGAACTCGACGTGCTGCGCGCCTACCCGAAGCCGGCCGAGCTGATCGCCGACCCGGCGGACTGGCTCGAAGGCCGGGACGGGGTGGCCGCCGGCGTCGTGCACAGCACCGCGATGGGCAAGCACGGCGTCGGCACCGGGCTCATGCCGCTCGAACGGTCGCTCGTCGACCAGTGGGTCGAGGAGGGCCTCGCACCGGTGTTCCGCCGAGCGGCCGGTCTGGAGCGCGCGCACCGCAAGCCCACGCCCGTACTCCTGCCCAGCACACCGGCGAAGGACGCGCAGGTGCGGGACGAGCGTGCGCAGCAGCGCTTCCGGGCCCGGCGTGGCGCGGTGCACTCGGCACTCGACGGCCGTCCGCTGCTGGTGGACGTCCTGTGGCAGACGGAGGAGACCCGGGACGAGCTCGTCGCCGCGCTCCGCGAGTGGCTCGGGCTCCCGGCAGGCTCCGGCCCGGTGGACGACGGTCAGGAGTGGCAGGTCGGCGACCTGAACGTCGTGCTGCGGGCCCGCCCACTCGGGAGCCTGGGGGCCGGGCTGGAGCTCGACGACGGGCCCGGCCGGTCCCGCTCCCAGGTACTGTCCGCCGCCATCCGGGAGCGCGCGGCCCGCACGGCGGACTTCCTCGGCTCCGGGATCGATCCGGTCGGGCTGGCGCTGGTGGAGACACTCGGCCCGGAACGGTTCCCCACTTCCGACTCCGATCCCAAGTCGGCGTTGCGTCACGGCTGCGCCGCCGCCCGACGGGTCAGCCAGTTCATCGTCGTCCCGGAGGACTCGGAGGCCGCCGTCGCCCTGCGCGCCCGATCCGCACTGGCCGACGGGATGCGCCAGCTCGGTGCCGTGGTTCCGCCGGACCAGCGGCTGGACGAGGAGCTGGCGGACGACCTCCAGTACCTGGCGCTCTGGCAGGTCCGGCGGCAGGCCGACGGGCCGACCCGCAGGGCCAGCCGGCACCTGGTCGCCCTGCGCATCCGCCCGCGCGACCCGGTGCACCCGGTGCGCGGCTGGGACGACACCATCAAGGCGTGGGTACCGTACGCAGACTTCCTGATCAGTCTCACGGCGGACAGTGCCGAGGTGGACCCCGCCCGGTCGGGCCGGAGCGCCCCGACCACCGACGAGCGGCGCGACGAGGTCGAGCGTCGGATCAGGTCGCTGCTCTTCCAGGTGCGCGACCGGCCGACCTTGCTGCTGGCGAACAGCGGCAACCTGCGCGAGACCTGGCCTGGCTTGAACAACGGGCAGTTGGAGAAGGACATGCTGGCCTTCCACGGCCAGTCGCCGGTGCGCGTCGCCCTGCACGGCGCTGACCTGCGGATCGTCCTGCTGCGCGACACGAACAACCGGGGCGAGACCCCCCAGTGGTACGCGCCCGCCGCGACCGAGAAGGAGCCGCCGGGCTTCTCCGCCGGCCTGTGGGCACCCCGGGACGCGGACCCCGATCACCGGGTGTTCCTCAGCACCGTCGGCAAGCCACCCACCGCGGGCACCGTACGACGCGACCTCCGCAAGTTGGTCCCGGACCAGAAGTGGCCGAACGGGCCCGCGGCCACCGCCTGGAACCCGCAGGCGCTGGAGCTCACGGTACTGGGCTGCCTCTCCCCGGTTGCCCTCGCGGCGGCCGAGCGCACCGACACCGCTGCGGACCGGCCGGCCGTGGTCGCGGCCGCCGCCCACCAGCTGCGCTTCCACGACGAGTACCACCCGCTCGCCCGGCCGCTCCCGCTCCACCTGGCGAAGCTGGCCGAGGAGTACGTCCTGCCGCTCGCGCCGCTTCCCGCGGCCGAGCGGACCACTGAGCAGACCCCCGAGTAGCGGTGCGCGGGTGGAGGCCCCGGCCCCGACCTGCGGGGCCTCCACCGCCCTGACCTCGCACCACGCCGGGCGGGAAATTTGTATGACTTATGGGTCGCCCCGTCACCTCACCGGATTCTCCGACTAGGATGATTCCAACTCGAAAAACCCTCTGCATCAGGCGAGTTCAGCAAATTGGACGCCATCCGTGGGCATGGATGGGTCAAGGAATCACGCCCCAAGGGAGCGCACTATTGGGTGGCGATTCGCGCGCATCCGCCGCGGTCCGACAAATCGCGGCGCTGGCCGGGGAGTTCCCGGACGGAGCGACGCCCGACGCACTGGCAGCCCTCGCGCGTGACCGCCACCCGGGCCTCCCGCGGCCCCGGGTGCTCAAACTCGCCGATCAGGCTGTCACCGCCGGGCTCCTCACCAGGGTCGACGGACTGTTCGTCATCAATGATGTGCCGCAAACAGGTTCACCAGTCCATGGCAAACCGGAAGTCCGGACTGCCGGACGAAGCGGGCTCCGCGCCGTCGCGATCGACCTGGAGAGCGTCGTCACAGCCGTTCCCGCCGATCCCTATCTCGAACGCCACGTGTACCAGGCGGCAGCGGTGCGGTTCGGCACCGACCAGGACTGGATCGAGTCCGCTCCCGGTTGGCAGCGCTACCTCCAACTCACCTGCGACACCGGCGAGATCCGCAATCCGGCAACCCGCAGACAGGTGCAGGCCGACGGAGTCCCGGCCGACCTGGCGTGGCAGGAACTGGCCGCCTTCCTCGCCGGGGCGGACGTCGTGGTGGCGTACAACGGGACCGGCCTGGACTTTCCCCTCGTCCGGGAGTCCGCTCGGCGCGCGGACTGCGAAGATCCGTTGGCCGGCCTGCGGACGGCGGACGCGCTCTACCTCGCCCACGCGATCTGGCCCGTCGCCCCCCTGCACCGGCTGCACGCGCTGGCCGCCGAACAGGACGTCCCCGCATCGGGCCTGCGCCCGCACACGGCCCCGCACGACGCCGAACTCCTCGTCCGCCTGCTGACCCGCGCGGCCGCCGAGGTCCGGGGTTGGGGTGAGGAGCTTCGCGACCTGGTCCGGACCGCCTGCCCGGACTCCCCCGCGTGGCGAATACTGTTCGAACTCGCGGACGCTCCGATCCGCCCCGACACCGACGTCGCCCCATGGGACCAGCAGCGGGTGACCCGACTGGTGAGCGCCGAGCTCGCCGACCACCGCCCCCGACGGGACGCCCAGGAACTGCGCCGGGGGCGGCGCCCCGTGCAGCTCCCCACGGACCTTCTCGGCGAGGACGGCCGAGTGGACCCGACCGCACTCGCCGCAGTCGTCCACCGGACCAGGGCGACACCGCGGCCGGCCCAGCAGCAGATGGCAACCACCCTGCACGACTGGGCCCGTTCCGGCACCTCCGGCCTGCTCGAAGCCCCCACCGGAACGGGCAAGAGCTACGCGATCCTGGCCGCCGCGCTCGACTGGCTCGCGGGCGCTCCGGGGCGAAGGGCGGTCATCGCCACCTTCACCAAGCAGTTGCAGAGCCAGCTGGCCCACGACCTCACGGACCTCGAAGCAGCGCTGCCCGGCCTCCTACAGCTCAGCGACCTCGTGAAGGGCCGCTCCAACCGGCTCTCACTGGCCGCCCTGACGGCCACACTGGCCCAGGCCACCCAGGGCAGGTTCGAGTCTCGCGGCCGGGCCCGCCCGGTGGAGCACCGCCGGTTCCGAGAGCTGGCCGTCTACCTCCTGCTGCGGCTGCGCGCCGCCGCCGAGCCCCCGCTCTCCTGGACAGCCAGGTCGGTGGACCCGGTGGATCTGCCCGCGTTCCTCTCCGAGTACACCGACCGCGCCCTCGGGCCGTGGCTCGAATCGCTGTCCCAGCGCGACGGTGACTACGCGCCGAACGAGCGGACCCCGATCGCCGCCCACACCGACACCGTGCGCGAGGCGATGACCGGCCACCGGCTGCTCCTGGCGAACCACGCGCTGGCCCTCTCCCATCTCGACGACCTCCAGTCCCTCGGCCACGACACCCTGCTGGTCATCGACGAGGCCCACGAACTGGAGAACGCCGCCACCTCGGCACTGACGACGGCCGTCGACTACCAGGCCTTGGAGGAACTGCTCTCCGAGTGCACCGCCTGGCTGGCAGACGCCCGCGGCGGAACCGTAAGGGATCGGGTCGCGGACGCCATCGCCGCCCTGGAGGCCCTGCTGGACGGGGAGCAGCTGCCGAGGCTCGCGGCCCGGGCCTTCGATGCCCGGGCACGGGGTGTCGGGGTACGGATCGGCAACCGCAGCGCGGTCCTGGCGAGTCCGTACGCCGGGACCTCCGGAAGCACGGAGGCCCGGGGTGTCCAACGGCTCCTCGCGGACTTCGCCCGGGTGGTCGGCTCGGTGTCCGCCCTGCTCACCCGCTACGTCGTCGAGCACACCGACGCGCTCGACGGCCTGGTGAAGGAGCGCGTGCTCGCCCTCGCCCGCCGGGCCGAGGGCAGCGCCGCCACCCTGGGCCGCCTCAGCGAGGACATCAGCGCTCTGCTCTGCCGCGTGGTGCAGCTGGACGACACCCCCGACCCCCTCCCGTCCCGGGTGGTCTTCCTGGAGGAGCTCGCCGAACCCCGGCGCGGCCTTCGCTCCTACCGGTTCCGGTTCGCGTCCAGCCCGATCGACCTGCCCGCGGACCCCGAGTGGCTCCGCTTCCTGGGTCTGCTCCCCCGGGTCCACTACGTCTCCGCGACACTGCGGGTCTCCGGGACCTGGGACTTCATCCGCGCCAGGCTCGGGCTGCCGTCGACCCTCCCGGCGCTCGCTCTGGAGTCGCCCTTCGACCTGGCCCGGCAGGCCGAGCTGGTCTGCTTCTCCGACTTCCCGTCCTGGGCCGAGCAGGAGGAGGGTGCGATGCGCACCATCGCCCACCAACTCGCCGGCTACGCCCGGGAGTCGGTCCTCCCCCGCGCCGACGGCAACGGGCACGACGGCGGCGCCATGGTGCTCACCACGGCGCGTAAGACCGCCGCGGGAATCGGCGAACTCCTGGAGCAGGAGCTCCGTGCCCGCGGTCTCTCCGCCCCGACCGTCAACGCCCTGGTCCTGGGCAACGGCCGGGCCCTCACCGAATTCACCGACCGGGAGGAGGGCGGCGGCTTCCTGGTGGGCACCAAGGGGCTGTGGCAGGGCGTCGACGTGAAGGACGAACAACGGCTACGGCTGGTCTGGATCAACAAGCTCCCGTTCGCGCCCTTCGCCGCGCCGGTGGTCGAGGCCCGTCGCGCGGCGGTCCGGCAACGGGCCGAGGAAGCCGGGGACCCCGACCCGGAGGGTGTCGCCACCGAGACGTACTACCTGCCGCTGGCGGCGCTCCAGCTGCGTCAGGCCGTCGGCCGACTCATCCGGTCCGACCGCCATCGCGGCGTCGTCGTGATCAGCGACCGCAAACTCGGCGGCAGCACGGCCCTGCGCCGCGCCTATCGGAAGGCCTTCCTCGGCAGTCTGGACGAGGGCCTCCTGCGCCCCGACCCGGTCACGGGCGAGCCGGGGGCCGGCAACGTGACGACCATGGCCGATGGCTGGCGGCGGATCTGGGAGTCCATGTCCGGTGCCGGCCTCATCTCCCCGGACCGAGCGGCGGAACTCTGCACGGCCGAGGAACTGGACCGCCACACCCTGCTGCCGTTCACCCGCCGGATCCGCGCACTCACCCTCACTCCTGAGCAGACCGCCCGGCTGCGGGCCGACGGAGGCCTCGTCACAGCCGTCCTGGAACGGGCGGCCGAGATCGGCGGCCTGCTCAGGCTCGACGACCGGCCCACGAAGCTCAAACCCGCGCAGGAGCAGGTGATCACCGCCGCCGCGGAGGGCCGCAACGTCCTGGGGCTGCTCCCCACCGGCTTCGGCAAGAGCTACACGTTCCAACTGCCCGCGCTCGTCCTGCCGGGCACCACCATCGTGGTCAGCCCGCTCGTCGCGCTGATGCACGACCAGGCGCTGGAACTCAACCGCTCGATCGGCGGCGCGGTGCGCGCCCTCATCTCACCACTGCGGGAGTCGAGCAGCCGGGCCGGCAAGACGGAGGTGGCCGACCAGTTGCTGGGCCGCGCGGAGCACGGCATCAAGCTGGTCTACGTCAGCCCGGAGCGCCTGTGCCAGCGGCGGTTCCGCGAACTCGTCCGGCAGGCCGTGGCGGCGGGCCGGGTGACCCGCATCGCCGTCGACGAGGCCCACACCGTGGCCCAGTGGGAGGATTTCCGCCCCAGCATGCGCCGCCTCGGCCGGTTCCTCTCCGAGCTGCGCCGGGACCACGGCCTGCCGGTCACCGCGGTGACCGCCACCGCCAACCGCTCCGTGCACGCCACGATGCGCGAGGTCCTGTTCGGCACCGTGCCCGAACCGCCCGCCGCCGCCTCGGCCGAGGAACGGGCCGAGGCGCTCGGCCCCGTCGGCCGAGGCGGCCTCGTGACGGTCCGGGAGAACCCGATCCGCCCGGAGCTGGCGGTCTTCCGGCGCACGTTCCGTCGCGGCGGCACCACCGAGGTCGCAGGCCTGGCCGAACGGGTCGTGGACGCCGCGGACGGGCACGCGATCCTCTACTGCCTCACCGTCAAGGAGGTCAACGCCCTCCACGCCCACCTCCGTGAGTACGTCGGCGACGCCGGAAAACGCGTCCTGCGGTTCCACGGGCGGCTCTCCGAGGCCGAGAAAGCCGCCGTGATGACCGAGTTTCGCGAAGCCCCCCACCACGGCGAGGAGGGCTTCGTCCCCGTCATCATCGTGGCCAGCTCCGCCTTCGGGCTCGGCGTCAACCGACCCGACGTCCGGACGGTCTTCTGCGTCTCGCCGCCGACCGACCTCGCCGCGCTCTACCAGCAGATCGGCCGCGCCGGGCGCGACGGGGCCGACCGGAGGCCCAGGGCCGACGACGGACCGGCGAACACCGCCCTGGCCCTGGCGACCAGCCGGGGCATGCGCACCGTACAGTTCATGACCGCGCAGGACCTCTCCCCGTCACTGCTCCGTCGCATGGGCTGGGCCGTTCTGAAGCAGCGGGGCAGCCTGGACGCGGTCACGCTGGCCGACGCCCTGATGGCGGAGGACGTCGCCGCCGGGCTGCTCGACGAGGAGGAGATCCGCAAGGGCCACGTGGCCGACCGCTACTCCGGCGGAGTGATGCGGGCGTTCAGCGCACTGGCCGATCTGGGGGCGGTCGCCGACCTCGGCGACTACCCGCCGCTCTGTACGGTCAAGGCCGGCGAGGGACATCCCGCCGGTGAAGGCCCCGACCCGGCACACCGCGACGACGTCATGGAGCAGTCGATCGTCTCGAGCGTCCTGTCCCTGCCCGATCGTTCGCGGCTGCGCGTCGACAGGCTCGACGCCCACCTGGCCCGGAGCGTCGACGGCTACCGGGAGGTCTCCGACGGCCCCGCGGGCAGCTGGGAGGTTCTCGCGGACCTCCACGACCGGGGGCTCCTCGACGTCTCCGCCGCGCCGAGCAGGCGGCTGGTCACCGGGCTGCGGGTCGAACGGAACCGGCTGCCCGAGAGATTCCTGCCGCTGGTCTCCCGCCGCGCCGAGCGGGCCCGCGAGGAGCTCGCCCTGCTCAGGGCGTTCTTCGACGAGCCGGCGGTGTGCGCCCAGCGAAAGTTCGCGGATTACTTCGGCGTCGTGGACCTCCCGGAGGGCTGCTGCAGCACCGCGCAGTGCCGATGCTCGGCCTGCTGGGCGGTCCCGGACTGGCCGAAGGAACAGCGCCGCCCGACCGTCGCGCAGGCCTTCGAGAATCCGGCCCCGCGCGCCGGGGGGAACACGGACGGCGCACTGCGCGAACAGCGGATCGACCTCAGGGCCTACCGCCTCGCCCGGCGGATGCCCGGCGGGGTGCACGCCCGCTCGCTGTGGCGGGCCCTGCGCGGCGAGGAGTCGTCGTACGACCCGGCGAACCGGCGCACGGTGCCGCTCCCCCGCCCGCTGCGCGACAGCCCGCACTTCGGCGGGCAGGCCGGACTCCCCTACTCCGAGGTGGAACGGAGCCTGCAACGGCTGGTCGCGGCGGGCGCGCTGGTCGCCACCGTGAACGGCCGCTGGCGGGCCCGACCCGTACCCATCGCCACCCTGAACACGGCCCGACGCAAGAGGAACGAGGAACGCGCGTGACCCTGGCACCACCCGCACCGTCCGGAGTCTGGCGCCCGTACATCGACGAACCGCTGCTCACGCCCGCCGTCGTGGACGGCCCCGACGCCCTGACGGCGCCGGACCTCGACCGGCTCCGCCGGTACCTGGCGGCCCTGGTCTCCGCCCGGCGCGGTCCGGTCCACACCGCGGTGGCGTTCAACGCCGTCTACTTCGGCTACGACCTCGACGGCCAGGGCTACGGTGGCAGCCCGCTGGACCCGGACGCTTTCCCGGTCGTCACCCTCGGCGAGTGCATCCCCGCCATCCCGGTGGGGGCCATGGTGCGCATCGCCACCGGTTCGCAGCCGCTGTACGCAGAAGTCGTCTACAAGGAGGGACGCCACCCCGCGACGGGCCCGCTGGGCGACGTCCCGGAGTGGATCTCCGGAGCGCCGGCCGGCGCCGAGCGCGACGGTACCGCACCGGGACCCGACGACGCCCCGGTACGACGCGAGTTGCTGGTCCCCGACGTCCATGCCTTCGGCGACGCGCTCAGCCTCACCGACGCCCAGCTCGGCCGGCTGCGGCTCCAGCAGCGCTGGATCGACCGAAACGGCCACGTCGTGGTCAACGCGCGCTACCCGTCACCCGGAACGGCCGGGCAGGACGCGCTGACCGCGTACACGGACTACCTGCTGCACGAGGCCCGGGCCCAACTGCTGAGCCCCGCCGTACCGGTCTCCCTCGTCGACCTCGTGGCCACCAACGACGACGCGCTGCTCCACGGCGCCCTGGTGCGGATGCTCCGCACGATCGCGTCAGTTTTGAACTCCTGCGAACAGTTGCGCTGTTGGGGCTCGTACGCACTGCCCCGCAGCGCGCTGGCCGCGACCTGGCAGGACGACGGCCCGCTCGGCCGCGGCGACATGAGCAGGCTGGCGACCTCACTACAGCTCGCTGGCCAGGCAGCCGGCCCGCGCCGCCGCGGCATGCCCGCGACCACGACCGTCCACACCGCGATCGGCCCCTGGCTGACCACCGTCACCGGGGCCGCGCCGCTGCTCAGCGGGGTCGACTACGCGGCAGCCATCTGCCGGGCCAATCTGGCCGTCGCCGACGTCGTACGCGGGGAGAGCAAGGACGGGCTGTTCGCCAACGGCACCCGGGTCTGTCTCGACGACGCCTTCGAGGGCGGCGGGGTCTGGCGATCGCGCCGGCCGGGCGCGGAGGAGACCACGGCCGACCCGCTGATCCCGTCCGGACTCGGCTGGCGCGCCGCGTCGCAGCCACCCGCCCCACGGCCCGTCCGCACCGCTCCGGCCACCGGGCCGGAGCCGCGAAGCACCGCCCCCACCGACCAGCCGAGCCCGGCCCCGGTCGACGCACCGCTCGGTGCCACCGGGCCGGCACAGCCGGAACTGCTACGGGTGTCCGACAGCGAGGTGGTGTGGCGCCTCCCCCTGCGGCTCGCACACATCATGGACGGCTTCCTGCCCCTGCGGCCGCTCATCGCCGACGAGTTGCGCGGCGCCCTGCACCGTGACGACACCCGCGTCCGTCTCGAACTCGACCACGAGGGCGGGGAGATCGAGGAGTCCCAACGGGTCCAGGACACCGTGCCCGAGCTCTCGGGTGAGCCGGGTCGCCTGTCGGGCATCGACTGGCCGCTGACCTTCTTCCCCGGCATCGAGCTGCTGCTGCAGTGGCCGCGCGGTGGGCGGGTGGTCCGGGCCACCACCATGCTGCTGGAGACGCCCGTCATCGTCGACGGGGACGAGATCCGCCACCGCTACTCCAAGGAGATCCTCACCCGGGAGAGCACCCCCGGCAGCACCCGGGACACCGACTCCCCCGCCGGTCTCGGCGAACGCGACCTGGTCATGCGCGCCGTACGCCGCTGCGGGCTGCTCACCGTGGACGGACACGCCCTCCTCGACCGGTCCGCCCTGCCCCTCACGGTGTACGGACAACCACCCGCCGCCCGACAGGCGACGGCACTCGAAGCTGCCGTGGACGAGCTCATCGCCGCCGCGCGCCTCTACCCGGTCGTCGGAAGCCGGGACCACGACGGCCGCCCGCGCTACCCGGCGCGCCCCGACGAGCCGGCGATCCCGCTGATCGGATACGCCCCCGTCGTCATCCCGGCGCAACGCGCAGCACCCGCCGCGACCGACCCGGGCCACCGCTGGCACCCGGCACCGAAGCCGCACCAGGTCCACGGCTTCCTGCGGCGCCTCAGTCCCGGAGCCACCCCCAGCAACGCCCAACGGGCCGCCTACCAGCAGCACTGCCGAAAGCTCGGCAAGGCCGACGGCTGGGACCTGCCCTCGGGCTACACCTTCGTCACCGAGCACACCCGGGCGCGATGATCCCGTGTCCCGCCCTCCTCTCCCTCGAACCGGAGCATGCATGGACGACACCTACGAGGCAGTGCCGGAACCCCCGCTGTCCCCACCGGGAACCACACTCGCCACGCTGCAACCGCTGGCGAACGCGCTGAACGCCCTCGGACACCCGGTCGCGGACGTCCTCGACGACGTGACCGCTGGCATGGTCGAGCTGGCCTTCAACTCGCTCTCCCCGAAGGAACGCCAACGGCTGCTGGGCAAGCTCGGCATCAAGCTGGCCGCTCCCCGCCGGGCCGGGAAGGCACTGTGCCGCGACATGCTCTCCCGCATGCAGCGGGACGCGCGCCAGCGGCGCTGCCACTGCGCGGTCAAGGCACTGACGTACCGGGTGATGAGCGACGTGTCCGCCGCGGCGGACCCCTCTTCGGGGATCGTGACCGACCCGGTGACCCGCTGGGGCGACACCCTCGTCCGGCTCGCCATGCTCTCCTGGTGCAGCGCCTCGGCTGTCGGCGCGCGGGTCCTGGTCTGGGCCGCCGAACGCGACTGGCTCGGGTACGAGGCGGAGCAGCAACTCCTGGACGCCGTACGGGCCGCCGCCGACGACGTCGTCGAGGCGACTCCCGGGTTCAGCCTGTACGACCAGACGGACGCGCCCGTCCCCGCCCAGGGCGAGTTCGCCGAGCCCGCTGCGCCCTGCTCCCCCGAGGAGGCAGCCGGACAACCAGCCGCCGCCACGGACGGGCCCACCCAGGGCGGCACGCTCGACGTGGCGGCCACGCACCAGGCGTTGGAACTCGTCTTCCAGTCCGCCCAGGAGGCCTCGCGCCGGATCGGTACGGCCCTGGACACCGGGTACCCACCCGCGGAGGAGGACATCCGCGCGCTCACCGTGCTGACCGACACCTTCCGGCAGTTCCGGGACGGCCTGGCCGAAGCAGGCGTGCAGAAGGTCCCCGACCAGCTGGACGACCTGGCCGAGAGCGTGCGCTCGTATCTCGACGATCGCCGCCGCGACCGCGAGGCCCGCGCGGCGCTCCTGGAACTTCTGACGATCACATGCCCCGAGCGGAGCCCCGCCTCCGGCGGACTCGAAGCCGCCCACGGGCTGGCCCGTGCCATCCTCGACTCGCCGCGTTGGGGCGACACCGAGCGGGCCGAGGCCGCGACGCTCGGCGCTCTCGTCGAGCTCGTCCGGCTCCGCGAGCAGCCGGACCACCCGGCCGAGATCATGTCCCGCCAACAGCGGATCGGAGCTGCCCTGCCGACCTGCGCCGGTGCGGCGCTGCTGTACACGGAGCTGTCCCTTCCCGAGGAGCCGGTCCTCCCCCAGGAGCTGCCGTTCCCCCGGCAGGCCGACGCGGCCCCGCAGGCCGTCACCACCCCGGCCCGGGAACCGGGGCCGGACCCGACGCCCGTCGTCCCGGCCGCGACTGCTGTCCCGTCCGAGGCCCGGTCGCCGGTACCGGTGCCCGAAACCCCGCCGGCCACCGTCGAACAGCCCATCCCGCCGGCGGTCGGGTACCGCTCGGAGCAGGTCGCGAGCGCGCGGGCGGCCACCGTCCCGGAGGCGGAGCCCGCCGTTGCCCCCGCCGTACCGGCACCCGTCCGGGCCGACGCCGAGGTGTCGGCGGCCATCACCCGGCTGGTCGCCGAGAGGCGGTTCGGCCTCGCCTTCCACCTGGCTCGGGCCGTCGGCCGGCCCGAACCGGAACAGGCCTCCCTCCGCCTCGCCGCCGCCGGTGCCGCTCTCAAACCGGGGACCGTCGGCGGTCCGCAGGCCTTCCTCAAGGCGCTCCTGCGCTGCGAGACACTGGAAACGAAGACCTTCGAGAACACCGAGTTGCTCGCGCTGCCCGCGCTGCTCCGCGCCTCGCTGTCCACCGGTGAGTACGCGGCCGGCGCCCAGCTGAAGGCCCTGGCCGTCCGGCTGCCCGACGGCCTCGCCACGCTCGCCGTCGCGGTCGCGGATCCGACCCTCAGCGGCGCCCTGGCACTCACCAAACCCCTGAGCGGTACGGCGGACGTGTCCGAGTCCGAGAGCCGGCTCCGCGACGTCGTCCAGCAGGCACGCGACCTGCTGAAACCCCCGCGGCTCCGGTTCAACCGGGCCACCACCATCGCCAAGCGCTGGCTCGCCCCGGACGGCCTGCTCGGTTCGGTGCTCCACGCGCTGTCCGAGGACTCGCCGGAGGCCGGATCGAGGGCGCGGGAGGCCGTCGACCGACTGTCCCGTCTCACCGACATCCAGTCCGAGATCGACCGGATGGACCGCGGACTCCGCGCTTCGAGCAATCGGGTCTTGCAGGGTTCCGGACGTCAGGACCTCGTCCACCTCGTCGAGCGGACCACGGACTGCGCCAAGTCCTGGATCGACGCCACCGAGGCCATCCGACGGGGCCGCACCGCCGAGACCGACTGGGCCCGGCAGGAGACGGCGGCCATGCGGCAGACCCTGCTCGACGGATGCCGGCAGGCCCTGGAGGACCTCGACAAGCTCAGGGGACGATCGCCCGGCTCGCTGGCCTCGGCCTCCGCGTGGGCGGCCCACGAGTCGCTGAGCGCCCTCTTGGACGAGATCGAACAGGGCCCGGCCCGCTTGCGGCGCTTCCCCGGCCTCGACGCACACCAGACGATCGACGCCGAACTGCTCAAGATCCCCCTGGCCACCGGCGAACAGCCCACGGTGTCCGCGTTGCTCGCGGCCCAGGACCGGACCTGGGAGGAGGCCCTGGCGCTCCAGGAGGGCCAGGACGTCTTCAGCACCGCGCACCGCATCCTCGACCTCGCGGAACAGGGCTCGCTGCCCGGCAAGCCGATCTCCTTCCCTCCCGCACGCCGTACCGAGCTGTTCGAGGCCGAGGAGCGGCGGCGCGAGACCCTGCTGGCCCGGCACACCGACCTGGTCGCCGAACTCCGGCGGGCGCAGGCCGACGGCGCCCTCACCGACGACCAGGACCTCAGCCTCCAGGAACTCCTGTCCGACGCGCAGCCCCACGCCGAGGAGGACGGCAAGCGTGAGCTGATCCTGGTCCGCCGCACCCTGGACCAGGTGGCGAAGCTCCTCCCCCGGTTCCGCGGCGAGGCCGCCGAACGGCTGCGCTCCCGGCTGGACGCGCTCCCCGAGGTCAGCGACGAGGACCACGCGCAGGTGCTGCGCCATCTGGAGACCGACGGGCTGGCCACCGCCGCCGACCTCGTGTACTTCCTCGAACTCGGCGAGACCGTGCCCGAGATCGTGTCCGGCGTGTCCCACCTCGCGGGGTTCTTCCCGTCCGTACCGGACGGGCTCCGCTCGGGGATCACCGCCGAGCTGATCCGGTCGGTCCGCGACCACGGCAAACACCCGGACATCCCCGCGCTCGACTACACCCGGTTGTCCGCGGACGAGGCCGATCGCGCGGCCAAGGCGCTCGAGATCTGGAAGGCGCTCGGCGCCACTCCGCCCAAGGGCCGGCAGAGCGCCGACCCGCGGCAGATGCTCCTGCCCGCGCTCAACCTCCTCGGCTACGAGGCCAAGCAGGCCCTTCCGCTGAACGGCCTTCCGCGCAGCGTCGAGTACCGTTTCGTCGACGTCCTCGACATCGAGATCAACGGCCGCGCCTGGGCGCCCGTCTTCGGGTCCAAGATCCTCGAACAGGCCGGCCGGCTCCGGGTCCTGATGATCTGGGGCCGGCCCTCGGCGCAGTTGCTGCTCAGCCGGGTGTCCCAGGAGCCCAGCAAGGAGAGCCTGCTGGTCGCGTACTTCGGCACCCTCGACAGCAAGGCACGGACCGAACTCGCCGCAGCCTCGGTGGACATCGCCCCGCTGATGGTCGTCGACGACGCCGCGCTCGCCTACCTCGCCGCCCACGGCAACAGGCAGGTCAGCGTGGCGACCGAGACGCTGCTGCCGTTCTCCGGCGTGAACCCCTACATCAGGGAGAAGCGCGGGCGCATCGGCCGGGAGATGTTCTACGGACGCGACGCCGAGCGCAAGAGGATCCTCGACCCGGACGGCACGCAGATCATCTTCGGCGGACGCGGCCTCGGCAAGTCGGCCCTGCTCAACGATGCCGGGGACCGGTTCGCCGAGCAGCAGCGGGACTACCACCAGAAGCTCTACCTCAACCTGGACCACCACAACATCGGCAAGGGCACCGCGCTGGGCGCCGAGACCATCTGGGGCGTGCTCGACCGCGAGTTGACGGACCAGAAGGTGCTGGGGAAGCCCCGCCGCAAGGCCGAGGCCGATCCCTACGAGCGGGTCCGTGCCGGCATCAAGCAGTGGCTCGACGCCGAACCCCGCCGGCGGTTGCTGATCCTGATGGACGAGTGCGACCGCTTCTTCGAGGCCGACGTGCCGCACTGCACCGAGACCCGACGGCTGCGCGGGCTGTGCACGGAGACGCCCGGCCGGATGAAGGTGGTCTTCGCCGGCCTCCACTCCGTCCAGCGCTTCACCCGGCTGGCCCGTAACGGTCCGTTCAGCCACCTCGCGCAGACGCCCACCGTCGTCGGCCCGCTCGCGCCGCAGTTCGCCGCCGACCTGCTCGTCGACCCGATGCGGGCCCTGGGCTTCGAGTTCGTCGACGTCGACCTGGTCAACCGGGTGCTGGGCTACTGCTCGTACCAGCCCTTCCTGCTGCAGATGTTCGGCAGTCGGCTGGTGGAGGTGATGCAGCAGCGGCGGAGCCGCGGCGACGCCGGCAGCCCGCCCTACGCCATCTCCGTCACCGACGTCGAGGCGGTCGAGTCGGACCCCTCGCTGCGAGCCGACATCACCGCGGCGTTCAAGGACACGCTCACCCTCGACGACCGCTACGACATGATCGCGAACGTCCTCGCCCGCCACGCCCGGGACAACGGACTGGAGACCCGTCTGAGCGACGCCGAGCTCCGCGACGAGTGCGCGAGCTGGTGGCCCGACGGCTTCGCCGGCCTCGACAGCGAGGGCTTCCGCGCCTACCTCCAGGAGATGGTCGGCCTCGGCATCCTCGCCCCGAACCACGACGGCCGGGGCTGGCACCTGCGCGGGCCGAACGCCCTACGCATGATCGGCACCGCCCAGGAGGTGGAGAACCGGCTGCTCACCGCCGCCGCCGAGTGCGAGCTGGAGGAGACCATCGCCCTCGAAAGCCGGCCCGAGCTGCCGGACAAGCGAACCGCTCCACTGACCGTGACGCAGGTGGACGACCTCCTGGCCGGACGCACCAACCAGACGAGGGTGGTCTTCGGCACCCCCGCCACCGGTATCGGTGATGTCGAGAGGACGCTCCGGTCGGTCACCGACCGGGTCGGAGGCTGGAGCCTTCCGCCGATCGGGCGCCCGTCCGTGTTCCGGCAGGCCCTCACCGAGGGCCTGCCCGGCACACGGCGGGTGATCGTGAGCGACCTGGCCGCGAAGATGACCAGCAACGACACGTGCCGGGATGCCGTCGTGTTCGCCCGGACTCTCCTCCCGGAGCGGACCGACGTCACCCGCGCGGTCGTCCTGATCGTCGGTCTCCACCAACTGCAGCTCTGGCGCGAGCTGTTGACGGATCCAGTGGAGGGGGATTCGATCGCGGTCTTCCTCCGCCGCCACGACCAGCGCAGCCTGCGGGCCTGGGCGCAGCACACCGACCTCTTCACCGCTGAGCGGGTGACCAGGCTGCTCGAACTCACGGGCGGCTGGCCCGCCCTGCTGGACCGGGCCATCAGCCTGCACAACCATTCCGGGAACGAGGACGAGGCCCTCAACCGGCTTCGCGACGACCTCCAGCAGAAGGCGTTCGTCGAGGAGTTCCTCGACGACGTCGGACTCACCACGGATCCGCTGATCGGCGACGGCTACCGCGCCGTGGCCAAGGAGTTCGGCGCCGAGTGGGCCGACGAGGCGGACATCCTCACCGCGATCGAACTGGCCGGCTTGGAGGTACCCGATGCCGAGTGGGTTCTGACCTGTCTGGAAGCGCTCCAGGCCTTCGACCGGAACGGTGGTCGGATGCGGCTGGAACCGGTGTTGCACAACTGCTGGTCGCGCCTCTGATCCCACGATCCCTGTCGAGGTGGGCCGCTCGTTCCGGGTGGCCCACCTCCGTCCTTCCGCACCGACGGGCACGCGACGGGGCCCTGTCGGCAGGTGCGGCCGATCGGGTGGAAGTGGGGGGGTGTGCGTTGCGTCGGGGGAAGGACGGTCGGGCGGTCGGATGAACTTCCCAGATGCGCATTCACTTCCGGACCGGGCGGATCGCCTCGGTGCTGGCCCTGCTGGCCGGTTCGCTGCTCGGCAGCAGCGTGCTGGCGCCGCCGGCCCAGGCCGCGATCTCTTTCACCAAAACCGTCGACAAGGCGACCGCCTCCCCGGGGGAGAACGTCACCTACACCCTCCGGTACACCTGCTCCATCACCGAGTGCACCAACGGGCGGATCACCGACACCCTGCCGTCGAACATGCAGTTCGTCGGCTGGACGCCCGACCCCTCGTCGGTGGACCAGGCCGCCTCCACCGTGCCCGCCGCGGGGGCGATGGGCGGCGCCATGGACATCAGGCTCAAGGACCTCAGTCCGGGCACCACCGCCACCATCACGGTGACGATGAAGTACCCGAACTTCACCACCCCCGACGGGGCGGCCTCCACCAACTCGGCCACCATGACGGCCACCGGTGAGCCCAGCCAGACCGCCTCCGCCGACACCAAGGCCCAGGTGCAGCCGCAGTACACGGTGACCAAGGGCATCCAGACCTCCAGCGGCGACGGGCGCACCGTCACCTACCAGTTCAGCGCCTGCGCCACCGACCTGGTACCCAACGTCGACCTGGACACCAGCCGGCTGCTGGACACCCTGCCGCCCGGCGCCGTGGTGGACACCGGCCGCTCGCCCGGCTGGAGCCAGGTCGCGCCCGGCCCCAACACCTGGGGCTACGACATCGGGGAGTTCCGCTCCGGCAACGGCCGCGGCGGCTGCCGGCTGCCGGGCGTGCTGGTCGTCAACTACCCGGAGGCCGACTTCCCGGACGGGACGACCTCCGACAACACCGTGGACCTGTACGGCGACCCGATCGGGCCGGACGCCGAGCGCAAGCTCGACACCGCCGGCACCACCACCGGCCAGTTCCGGCCCCCGGCCACCGGTGTGACGGTGACCGCCAGCAAGGTGTGGCGCGACGGCGTCACCTCCGGTGACATCAACTCCTTCAGTCTGTCGGCCACCAACACCTCCGGCCCGGCCACCAGCCTGACCATGACCGACCCCGGCGCCGGCACCACCGACGGCCTGTACAACTGGCTCTTCCCGCAGTCCCTCCAGCTGGAGCCGTGGAACCCGACCAGCATCGGGCTCACCCTGCAGTACCGCCTCGACGGCGACCCGACCTGGCTGACCTTCAGCCCGTCCAGCCCGCTGGACGGCTCCAGCACCCGCCGGATCACCTTCGTCCAGGGCGCCGGCGACCCGGCCCGCGACGAGCTGGGCATCCCGGCCGGCCGCTGGCTCGACGGCCTCAGGTTCACCTGGGACGGCCCCATCCCGACCGGTTGGAGCCCGGGCAACTCGGTGCAGGTGATCGCCCAGGTCGTCACCCCCGGCCACGACGGGCGCCCGGCCCCCAGCCCGCTGACCAACTGTCTGGACACCACCGCCGGCGACGGCACCAGCACCTCCGCCGCCAACGCCTGCGCCTCGACCACCGTCACCGCCGCGACCAACCTCGGCGCGGCCAAGACCACCGTCGCCGGCGAGCTGTCCGCACCCGGCGGCATGGCGACCTTCCAGGTGATCCCGTACAACCGCAGCGGTCGCGACCTGACCCGCCCGCTCGTGCTGTACGACGTGCTCCCGGCCGGTGTCGTCTACGTCGAGGGCTCGGCCCGGCCCGACCCGGCCTACCCGGATGCCAAGGCCCCCCAGTCGATCACCGTCACCCCCGGCCCGGACGGCCGCCAGATCGTCCGGATGGAATGGCCGCCCGGCGCGCCCGACATGATGTACCTGCACGACGCGCTGGCCTACCGGATGCTCTTCGACGTCCAGGTCGCCAGCAGCATCCGCTCCGGCGAGCTGACCAACGACATCTACGTGACCGTCGACCGGCCGACCGCGCCGGTCGCCTGCATGTTCTCCGGCTCCGACAGCGGCGTCCCGGACCTGCTGGACCTCAACGGCAACGGCGACACCTCCGAGCTCATGTGCCACGACTCCTCCCGGATCCAGGTGGACGTGCCGAGCGTGCTGCGCTCGTACAAGGAGGTCATGGGCGACCTGGACGCCGACTACGTCAGCATCGGCAGCGCCACTCCCGGCGGCCGGATCTCCTACCGGATGACCGTCCGCAACGACTCGCCCGACCCGGTCACCGACTTCATCGCCTACGACAAGCTCCCCACCCCGGGCGACAACTACGTCCTCACCCAGGACGCTCCGCGCGGCAGTGCCTGGACGCCGTCGCTGAGCCAGCCGATCACCACCAGCGACCCGACCGTGGTGATCGAGTACACCACCGACCCCAACCCGTGCGTCGACGCCGCCCTGGTCAACCGGACCGGCTGCAACAGCAGCGCCACCTGGAGCAGCACCTTCCCCGGCCCGGGAACGGCCACCTGGTTCCGGGTCCGCCGCCCCGGCAGCCTGCCCTCCGGCGAGGCCTTCACCCTGACCTGGCCCATGGTCGCCTCGGTGGACGCCCCCGACGGGGAGTACGCCTGGAACAGCTTCGCCTTCACCACCACCGACGCCGGCGGCCGCCAGCTGCTGCCCGCCGAACCGGCCAAGGTCGGCGTCGCCGTCAAGCAGACCAAGCCCTCCGACAACGCGCTCGGCGACTTCGTCTGGCAGGACGTGGACGGCTCCGGCATCCAGAAGCCCGGCGACCCGGGCATCGCCGGCGTCACGGTGAAGCTGCTCGACGGCAACGGCCAGCCCGTCCGCGACAAGAACGGCAAGCCGGTCACCACGGTGACCGACCAGAACGGCCACTACCTCTTCGACCACCTGCCCGACGGCAGCTACGCGGTGCAGTTCGACCTGTCCACCCTGCCCGCCGGCGCCACCGTCACCAAGCGGGGCGTCGGCACCGATCCGGCCAAGGACTCGGACGCCGACCCGGCCACCGGCATCACCCAGACCGTCACGCTCAGCGGAGGGCAGCGCGACCTCGACCTCGACATGGGCGTGATCCTGCCGACCACCCCCACCGGGTCGCCGTCGCCTTCCCCGTCGCCGTCCTCCTCGCCGTCCCCGACGTCGTCCCCGTCCCCGTCCCCGTCCCCGTCGCCGACGTCCTCGCCCTCGCCGACCGCGACCCCGTCCGGCAGTACGACCCCGACCGCCGGCCCGACCCACAGCGCGAGTCCGTCGGCGAGCGGCGGGACGCTGCCCAACACCGGCGGCTCGGCGCCCGACGCGTTGATCTCAGCCCTCGGCGCCCTCGCCGTCCTGGGCGGTGTGGCGCTGTGCGCGATGGCCTACCGCCGGCCCGGACGACACAGCTGACACCGACGACGGGCAACTGAACACCCGACCGACACCAGTGGCGCCGCCCCCAGCGGCGCCACTGGCGCGTTGTCGGAGGCAGGCGGGCAGGCGGGCAGGCGGGCAGGGCTGGAACCGGGGGCTCGGGCTGCGGGAGTTCACCCGGGGAAGGCCTACGGGCGCTCCGGGGTGAGCGCCAGGACGGCGAGGTCGTCGGCGAGCAGGCCGGCGTACTCGTGGACGTCCTGGGCCAGGAAGGAGACCAGCCGGTCGGGCGAGGTGGTGCCGAGGGCGGCCAGCCGGGGGGCCAGCGGGTAGAAGGCGCCGGTGGCGTCGCGGGCCTCGCTCACGCCGTCGGTGTAGAGCAGGACGGTGTGGCCCGGGGGCAGGGCGACGGCGGTCGGCTTGCCGCGCTCGTCGGGGGGCCCGAGGTGGGCGAGGCCGAGCGGGAGCTCGTCCGCGCAGGACACCGGGGTGATGGTGTGCTCGGCGAGCAGCAGCGGGGTGGTGTGGCCCCGGTTGACGATCTCCACGCAGTCGGAGCCCGGCCGGTACTGCAGCAGGACGGCGGTGACGAACAGCTCGTCGTCGCCCCGGTCGGCGGCGTCGCGCAGGACGGCACGGTCCAGCTGGTCGGCGAGGTCGACCAGGTCGGGGGTGTCGTGCGCGGTCGCCCGGAAGGCGCCGAGCACGTCGGCCACCGTACGGACGGCGCCGAGGCCCTTGCCGCGGACGTCGCCGAGCAGCACCCGGACGCCGAAGCGGGTGTCGCACACCTCGTACAGGTCCCCGCCGACCAGGACCTCGGCCTGGGCCGGGCGGTAGAGGCCGGCCACCCGCAGGCCGCCCGCCCGCTCGGGCACCGGGCGCAGCACGGTGCGCTGCAGGGTCTCGGCGACGGTACGGGCGTGCAGCAGGGTTCGGTTCTGCCGGGTCCGCTGCCAGGACAGGGCGGTGCCCATCACCCCGGAGAGCAGCGTGGCGATGTAGACCCAGACGTGGTGCTGCTCGTTGATGTGGCCCGCCCGCACGGCCAGCACCAGTTGCAGCGCCAGGGCGCCGACCGTGGTGGTGGCGGTCAGCGCCGGGCCGTAGCTGAACGCCGCCACCACGGGCAGCGCGGTCAGCAGGAAGCCGGCCGCGACCGCGTCCGGGACGATCGCCTCGGCGGCCAGGTCGAGCAGCAGCAGGAGCACCGGCAGCCAGGGCACCCAGCGCGGTGCCCGGGGTTCCACGGCCGCCGGATGCTCCGGGCGGGGTGCTACGGGCACGGTGGAGTCCTCCTGCCCGACCGGTCCGGTATGACCGGTTCGTCCCTCCATGCTCTCCTACGGAGGACCCGGCCACGAATGGCCGAACGTCCCGGTTTCCGGGGCCGACCGGGCCCGGAAGCGGGGCGTCAGGGCCGGTCGACGGACGGTGACGACCCCCGCCCCGGCTGGCAGCCGGGTCGGTGGGCGGTCAGCGGCGAGACGGTCGTCAGCGGACGATCACCGGCAGGGTCTCGAAGCCCCGCAGGACCAGGCGGTCCCGCCGGACCGGCACGCCGCCTTGGGCCAGCCGGGGGAAGCGGTCGAGCAGGGCGGGCACCGCGACCTCGGCCTCCAGCCGGGCCAGCTGGGCGCCCAGGCAGTAGTGCGGGCCGCCGCCGAAGCTCAGCGGCTGGCTGTCCCGCCGGGTCGGGTCGAACACCTCCGGGCGGTCGTACCGGGCCGGGTCGTGGTTGGCCGCGCCGAGCAGCAGAAGCGCCACGTTGCCGACCGGCACGGGCAGCCCGTCGACGGCCAGCCCCTCGGCCAGCGCCACCCGGGAGGTGAGCTGGACCGGGGAGTCGAAGCGCAGCACCTCGTCGGTGAAGCCTGCCGGGGTGATCGCGCCGCTGCGCAGCCCGGCGGCCGCCTCCGGGTGGCGGAACAGCAGGGCCAGGCCGTTGCCGAGCAGGTTGGTGGTGGTCTCGAAGCCGGCCACCAGCAGCAGCACCAGGTTGGCCAGCAGCTCCCGGGCGGGCAGCCGCTCCGGGTCGTCGGCGGCGATCCGGGCCAGGTCGGTGACCAGGTCGTCCTGCGGGCGGGCGAGGCGCTCGGCGGCCAGCTCGGTGAAGTAGCCGGCCAGTTCGTCGGCGGCCTGGTCAGCCTTGGTGAGCTCGGAGCGGTCGTCGATGAACTCCAGGGCGACGGTGAGGTCGGAGGCGAGGTCGCGGAAGCGGTAGCGGTCCCGCTCGGGGACGCCGAGCAGTTCGCAGATCACCCCGACCGGCAGCCGGAAGGCGAAGGCGTCCATGAAGTCCACCGGCGAGCCGTCGGCGCCCTGCTTGGCCATCTCGTCCAGCAGCCCGGCGACCGCCGCCTCCACCGCCGGGCGCAGCGCGGCCACCCGGCGGGCGGTGAAGACCGAGGCGATCAGCGAGCGGACCCGGGGGTGGTCGGGCGCGTTGCGCTGCAGGATCGAGCGGCCGAACAGCGCCATCGACGGGTGCTCGGCGAATTCCGGGGTCAGCTCCGCCATCATGTCGGCGGTCGCGACGGCGAAGGCGGGGGTGCGCAGCACCTTGTCGGCCGCGGTGTGGCCGACCACCAGGAAGGTGTCCGGCCCGGCGGGCACCGCCGCGCCCAGCGCATGTGCCCGCGCGTACAGCGGGTACGGGTCGGCCCGGCCCTCGCTGGTCAGCAGTTCCTCGATGATCGCCGCGCCGTCCATCCGGTGCTCCCCTCCCAGAGGCCACGTTCCTGGTGCGTGAACCACCGGAGGGTGCAGCGGAGTTCCCGTCCGGCCGAGGTACCGGGCCGGGCCGGGGGCTCGCCCGGCCGGCGGCCCGGGTGCGCGTCCGGCCGGCGGCCCGGGTGCGCGTCCGGCCGGCGGCCCGGGTGCGCGTCCGGCGGGGGCGCCGGGCCGGGCGGGTTGGCGCCCGGCCGGCGGGCGGCTCGGTAGGGTTGCCGGTATGGAGATCTGGATCAACCCGCGCTGCGGCAAGTGTCGGTCGGCGCTCGGCGCGCTGGAGGCCGTCGGGGCCGAGTACACCGTGCGGCGCTACCTGGAGGATCCGCCGACCGCGGCAGAGCTGGAGCAGGTGCTGGAGCGGCTGGGCCTGGAGCCGTGGGACATCACCCGCATCGACGAGCAGGTCGCCAAGGACCTGGGGATGCGGAAGTGGACCCGGGAGCCGGCGGACCGGGATCGCTGGATCGCGGCGATGGCCGAGCACCCGATCCTGATCCAGCGCCCGATCATCACCGCGGACGACGGCCACGCCGTCGTGGCCCGGACCCCCGAGGCGGTCAAGTCCGTCCTGCCGTAGCAGCGCCGCGTCCGGAGCCTCCGACGTGTCCGAGGCGTCCGAGGCGTCCGGGGCCGGTCAGTGCAGTTGGATCCGCTGCACCGGCCGGCCCGGGTGCCAGTTGAGGATCCACAGGTGGCCCTCCCCCACGGCGGTGTGCACCACCTGCTCCAGGTCCAGCCGGAAGGCGTGGAAGGCGGTCGGCGGCGGCTCGGGCAGATCGGCCGCGTAGGCGGACAGTTCGGCCTCGTCGGTGATCTCGACCGCGCGGCCGGAGACCTTGGAGTCGCCGCCGGCCATCGTCTCGTCCCCCGGGTGGGCGTGCAGCGCGAAGCGGGCGTCCCGCTGGAGGTCGCGCGCCTTGGCCGAGCCGTACATCGACCCGAGCATCAGGTCGGCGCCGACGAAGCCGACCTCCGTACCGCTCACCCGGGGCGAACCGTCCTTGCGCAGCGTCGCCAGGACGTGGTGCTTCTCGGCTTCGAACCGGGCCCGCACGAGGGGGGCCAGCTCGGGTGCCTGCTGCTCGAAATCCTGCCAGGTGACCATGGCGCCAGTCTGGCACCGGGCACCGACAACCGCCGGGCGCCAGGGGCAACCTCCGGGTATCAGGGGCCGGTGCCAGACTGGCGGGGTGACCACCACGACCACGTACATCGCGTTCCTGCGGGCGATCAACGTCGGCGGCCGGACGGTGCGGATGGAGCGACTGCGGGCGCTCTTCGCCGAGTTGGGGCTCGGGGGCGTGCGCTCCTACATCCAGAGCGGCAACGTCTTCTTCACCACCGAGGAACCGGACCGCGCCGCCCTCACCCGGCGCATCGAGGAGCACCTGGAGCGGTCCCTCGGCTACCCGGTGCCCGCGCTGCTGCGGACGGTCGACGAGGTGGCCGCGCTGCTGGCCGCCGAGCCGTTCAAGGGCGTCGAGGTGACGCCCGACGTCCGGCTGGTCGTGGCCTTCCTCTCCGAGCCGCTGCCCGCCGACCTCGCCGTCCCCCGTCTCTCGCCGAAGGGCGACCACGAGGTGGTCGGTGCCGACCCGGGCGCCGCGTACGTGGTGGTCCACCTGCGGGACGGCAAGTGGGTCACCGGGGAACTGTTCGGCAAGGCCTACCGGGGTGCGGTCACCTCCCGGTTCCTGCACACCACCGAGAAGATCCTGGCGGCCGCCCGGAAGGGCTGACCCCCTGACCCCCTGCCCCTCGCTCTGCCCGCCCCGGCACCCAGGCACCCGGCCGCCCGGAACCGCGGTGGCGCACCGGGCGTCTGGAGTGCAGTGACGTACTCACCGTGCGCCGGCACCCGGCGTGATCTGGACAGTCCGAGCCGGCCGAGCCGACAATCGGGCCATGACGTCTCCTGAGTTCCGCACCGGCGCCGTCCGGCCCTCCGGCGCGGTCCGTCCCTCGGACGCCGAACGGGACCAGGCGCTCGGGGTGCTCAAGGACGGAGCGGGCAGCGGACGGCTGTCGCACGACACCTTCCTCGGCCGGATGGAGATCGTCCTGCACGCCACCAGCCGGGGCGAGTTGGACGAGGCGATGACCGGGCTGCCGACCGGGAGCCCGGTCGAGCGCTTCCTGCTGCGGACGGTCGGCCGGGTCTCCGCGTTCGGGGACCGGCTGCGCCGGGCCTGGCGCACCGAGCGGCTGCCCGGGCTGAGCCTGCCGGAGACCGGGGCGGGGCAGTTGACGATCGGTCGGTTTCCCGGCTCGGGGCTGCGGCTGCACGACGCCTCGGTCTCCCGACGGCACGCCGAACTGCGGCGCGAGGGCGGCGGCTGGGTGCTGTACGACCTGGGCTCGACCAACGGCACGCACGTGAACGGGCGCCGGATCGCGGGCGGGGTGCGGGTCCGGCCGGGCGACCAGGTCCGGTTCGGGAACCTGGAGTTCCGGCTCGCCTCTGACTGAGCCGCGCCCCCGGCCGGTCGGTACGGCCTGAGCGGGCGCCGGGGAGGCGTCGGGCGGGCAGGCGGGCGGGCAGGCAGGCGTGCGGGCGGGCGAGCGGGCGAGCGGGCGAGCGGGCCGGCGATGTCAGCCGTGGGTGACGTGCAGTTCGGCGTAGCGGTCGCCCTTGTCCGCCTTGCGCAGGGTGACCTTCGCCGTGCCGACGGCGGTCTCGGTGTCCTTGCCGACGGTCTTCCGTTCGTCGCCGACCGCCACCTCGACCGTGCTGTCGGTGATGTGGCCGACCGTCATCTTCACGGTGCGGTCGCCGCCGAAGACCTGGAGGGTCTTGAAGGCGTCGGCGCCGTCGGTGCGGACGACGACGTCACAGCTGTCGTCGTCGAGGCAGAGCGCGACACCGCCGTCGCAGGCGGTCAGTCCGGCGCCGAGGGCCAGGACGGCGCCGGCGGCGAGGAGCGCCCGGCGGTGGACGGCGGGCCCGAAACGGCGCCGGGCAGGGGTTCGGTGGGAGTTCGGGGTGCTCGCTGTGGTCATGGCGTCGACGGTAGGCGCCCGGACGCGCCCCGCCATCGGCCGTCGGCGGTACGCACCCCCTGGCCGGCCCCGGAGCGCCCGAACAGCCGCAACCCCGAGGGTGATGGGTCCAATCCCCTAGGGGGCGAGGGGAGTTGGAACTGCGGGTAGCGGATTCCGGAGAGGCTCGGCATATGCCTCAAGGGTATGCCACGCGCGTAGATCGACGGGCCGCGAAAAGGACCGGAGGTCAGTCGGCGACACCGCCCAGGTCGCTGCCCAGCGCACCGGCCGGGCCCCACAGCGGCGCCATGCAGCGCTGGTAGGTGGCCTGCCAGTGCGGCCAGTTGCGGGCCACGTCGTCGTCGCACTCGGCCAACAGCCGCTCCACCAGCGCCGGTTCCACGCCCTCCAGCAACCAGGCCAGCGCGTCCGCCGTCCCCGGGCCGTCCGCCGAGCGCAGCAGGTCCATCAGCTCGCCCAGGCCGCCGAGCCGGGAGCCCTCCGGGACCACCCGCTCCATCCGGGGCAGCAACTGGCGCTCCTCGATCCGCAGGTGCGTCTCCAGCCGGGCCGCCAGGTCCTCCATCGCGTACGCCACCGGCCAGGCGCTGCCGGTGTCCCGGCTGGCGATCCGCACCAGCGTGGTGACCCGGGTGAACGAGTGGTCGAGGTTGTGGTGGTCCGCCTCCAGCCAGTTGAGCAGCAGCCGCAGCTCGGGGGCGAAGCGGCGCACGATCGGCCAGATCCGGCTGTCCTGCTGCTCGTGGTGGCAGGTCAGCATCGCGGTCACGAAGCTCCAGTGCCGCAGCAGCGCCTCGCCGGCGTCGTCCTCGCCGGGCTGGAGCAGCCGCAGGGCGTTGGGCAGCCGGGCGAGGTCCCGGCGCAGCGCGGCGTGCACCAGCCGCAGTCCGGCGAAGCGGGCCGTCACCGGCTCCTCGCCGACGGCCCGCACGGGCACGGCCGCGCCCCGGGTGTCGACCCCGGACCCCGCCTGCTCGGGCACGGAGGGGGACGGCTGGGGCAGTAGATGGATCGGCATGGGACTCTCTTCACGACGTCGTGGGGCGGGCGGGGCCAGCCGGTGGAGCGGCCCCATCCAAGGTGCTCACAGTCGATCAAAAGTGAATCAATGTCCGATTGACGCGCAGGTCACAGGCATGCGCGCGGGGGAAACGGCGCTGCGCGGGAGCCGCCCCGCGCTCGCCCGCCCGGCCTCCGGACGCTGCCGGAACGCCGTGGGCCCGGGGCACCTGGGTGCCCCGGGC